>NZ_SMLA01000008.1:0-169612 GCF_004349225.1 Saccharopolyspora karakumensis | reverse complement strand
CCCCCTCCCCCGCAGGCCGAGCGAGCGCGCCCGAACCGCCAGGCGGCGGACGACCCCGCGGGACGCGCAGCCCGCTCGGCGTCACTTCAGGCTGATCGCCCGCTCCGGGCACGCGTCCGCGCCATCGCGAGCCGCGTCGACCAGGGCGCCGTCGACCTCCTCCGCGATCGGGTAGGCGTGCCCGTCCTCGTCGCGCAGCGCGAACACATCGGGCGAGGTCATCTGGCACAGCCCGTGCCCCTGGCATTGGTTCGCGTCGACCTGAACTCGCATGGATCCTCCTCGACCAACTCGGCCTGCATCGTTGACAGCCGACCCATCTAGTATAACCATTATCAGGCCAAAGCGAAGGGCTGCGACGCGAAAGCATCGCAGGTCGACGGCTTCTCCGAAAGCCACCACCGAATGGGACCGCGCCGACCCGCAGAAGGAGTCGAGATGGGCTTGCAGAACTCCACCCGCGCTCAACAGCGCGCGCTGGCGACGGAGAGCGGTTCATGAACCGGATCGTCGTCGCAGGCGGCGGCCTGGCAGCGGCCCGGGTGTGCGAACAGCTCCGCGCGAAGGGGCACGACGGCGAGCTGCTGGTGCTCTGCGCCGAACCCCACCCGCCCTACGACCGGCCACCGCTGACCAAGGCCGCGCTCCTGGAGGAGCGCGACACGACCCTGCGCACCGATTTCGAGCTGCTCGAAGCCGATCTCCGGCTGGGCGTCGCTGCGACCGGCCTCGCCCCGGATCGGGACGTGGTGCAGACGGCGGAGGGCGAGATCCCGTTCAGCACCCTGGTCATCGCGACGGGCTCAGCACCCGTCCCGCTCCCCGGATCGGGCCCGCAGCACGTCGTCCGCACCGCGCAGGACGCGGCGAGGCTCCGCGCCGGACTGCGCCCGGGAGCCCACGTCGTGCTCGCCGGAGCCAGCTGGATCGGTGGAGAGGTCGCCACGGCGGCACTCCGGCTGGGACGCCGCGTGACCTGCGTCGAACCGGGCCCGGCACCGCTGTCCACCGCGCTCGGCGACGAGGTCGGCGCGCTGTTCCTGCCCTGGTGGTCCGACGTGGACCTGCGCCTCGGGGTGGGCGTCACCGAGGTGACCGCCACCGGCGTGCGGCTCGGCGACGGGTCGCACCTCACCGCGGATGTCGTGGTGGCAGGTATCGGAGTGCGCCCGCAGACCGACTGGCTGAGCGGCTCCGGGGTCGAGGTCGACCGCGGGGTGGTGGTCGACGAGCACCTGCGCACCACCAGGCCGGGCGTCTACGCGGTGGGCGATGTCGCCGCCCGGTGGTCGGTGCGGTGGAACAGGCACCTGCGCGTTGAGCACTGGGACGACGCGCGAACCGGTCCGGACGTCGCCGCAGCGGTGATCCTGGGCGGCGACGGCGGCCCGGAGCCGTTGCCGGTGCACGACCCGGTTCCCTACTTCTGGAGCGACCAGTTCGGGCACAAGATCCAGTACGTCGGCCAGCACGGCGCCGAGGACGCGGTCGTCGTCCGAGGCAGGGGTTCGGCGAAGTGGGGAGCGGCCTGGCTCGCACCCGACGGCACGCTCAACGCTCACCTCAGCATTGATCAGCCCAAGCAGATGATCCACGCCAGAGCGGCGATCGATGCCGGCGCGAAACCGGACCCGGAATCGCTGGCCGACCCGGATGCCTTGCTCTGAGAACGTGATCGTGTTTTGCGCGCTGTGCCGGTGGAGGAGGTCCGTCCCCGGACCCGGCCCATGCCGCAGCAGCACAGCACGCGGGGTCCTCGAGCGCACTCTCGAGGACCCCGCTGAAATCGACGGCAACATCAGCGAGCCAGGTACCCGCCATCAACGTGCAATTCCGAACCGGTCATGAACGAGGCGTCGTCACTGGCGAGGAAAGCGATGGCGGCGGCGATCTCGGACGGCCGAGCCAGCCGGCCCATCGGCATCACCGCGACCATGCCCGCTTCGATCTCGGTTCCCTTCACATTGTCGAGGATGGGGGTGTCCACGAACCCCGGATGCACCGAGTTCACCCGCACGCCGTCACCGACCCAGCGCATGGCGGTGTTCTTGGTGAGCAACCGGACAGCCCCCTTCGCCGCGTGGTAACCGGGCGAGGTGCCGAACCCGCCACCCACGCCGTAGATCGAACTGACGTTGACCACGGAGCCGTACCGGGACGCCTTCAACTGCTCCGCAGCCGCCTTCATGCCCAGGAACACGCTGGTCTGCGTGACGGCGATCGTTCGCTCGTACTGCTCCTTCGTCGTCTCCTCGAGCGGGGCGACATCCCCGATCCCGGCGTTGTTCACGAGGATGTCGAGCCCCCCGAACTCCGCGACGACGTGGTCGATCGCCTCCTGCCACGACTCCTCGGAGGCCACGTCGTGATGCAGGAAACCCGCCCGGACTCCGGAATCCCTGAGCCCGTCCGCGACTTCCTCACCGGCGGCGTCTTGGATGTCGGTGACGAGCACCGCAGCGCCTTCCTCCGCGAAACGCTCCGCGGTCGCCCTGCCGATGCCGCTCGCGGCACCGGTGACGAGGGCGACCCTGTCCTGCAATCTGTCCACCATGGACTCCTCGAGAGGGTATGTGCTCGTGGCCGAAACCTCAGGTTCGGCACCTCCGGTCGCCGTTCGAGAGCCTGGTTCTGAGCCCGCCTGGAGCTCGTCCCGTCAGCGCTGCGCGGACGCGTGCGCCACCTGCGCAGCGCGACGCCCGAGTCCGCACAGGGATTCCGGGGGCGGCGGCCGAACCTAGGTCGCCTTGATGACCTGGGAGAAGGACATCTGGAAAGCGTCTGGCGTGGTGAATTTCGCGATGTCAGCCGAGGCGGCTTCGCCCTCCGGCGACTGCAGGGCCGCCAAGGCGTCTTCCTTGCTGTCGAAGTCGAGGACCGCGACCAGGAAGTGCGCCGGCTTCGATCCGTCCGGAAGTTCGGTCACGCCCCATTCGTAGTTCCTCAGCTTCGGCAGCTTGGTCGCTAGAACCGCGTGCACTTCGCGGTAGTGCTTCAAGAACTTCTCGGGGTCGGACGGGTGATCGTAAATCGCCGTGAGCCGATACATCGAGTCGCCTTTCCATCTGGGGGGATTGCGCACGCGACAGATCTCCCGGCACCTCGGGAACCCGTAGCACCGGGCATACCAGTCCACAGTGCACGATCAGCGACGGACGGGAGAGCCGCAGGGCGTTATCTGCAACCAGGATCACCCGAGCCGCAGCAAGAGTCAAGACATCCCTGATATTCATAATCACTGTTTCTTCAAGAGTGGTCGCACAACCTTCCGGAACTGCGCTCGCTCGCCACTCTCGGCCGAGCGCACGCGAGGCCGTGCGGCCCCCGCGGACGTGCTCCACCGCTCGGCACGGGACTCCTCGCATCCCGATGGCCCACCGGTCGACCACGACATGATCAGCAGCCTGATCAAGGGTGACGCGGAGAAGGTGACCGAGGAGCGGCCTGGCGAGCGGTCCGGCGGCACAGCCACCTGGTCCTGGTCGACTTCGCCCTCGGGTCCACTAGTTCGTAGATACCTCAACTATGTGCGGTGCTCCCGTTCCGCAATCAGTTTCAACATCACCGGCGCCGGCAAGGTCACTGTTCTGGTGTCCCCGCCGGCTCGGCGAGGTCGATGCGGACCCAGTGGAGCCTGCCGGAGAACGCGTTCGCCGGACCCTGGGGGTACTCCTCGGTGACGGGGGTACCGCGGTCAGTGCCGACGTCGAGCGTTTCGTCGGGCGAGAAGAAGAACGGCACCGTGGCCTCGATCCTCCCAGAACCCACCTCGGTCCCGTCGACGACGAGGCGGCCCGTACCACCACGCCCGCTCCCACCGCCGTCATAGGCGAACTGGAATTCGACGGTGTGCTCACCGGCCTCGAGCGCGGTGTCGGCGGACACGGAGAACCGCTGCAGGCCGCAGAGGTTGTGGCAGTACCTCAGCCGGGAGTCCACGAGGTACAGCGACCAGCCTCCGAACCGGCCACCCTGTGCGACGAGCACTCCGTTGGCCGGCGCGTCGTCGACGGTGATGGCGGCGGTCAAAGAATGTGACGTGTTCTTGACGTTCGGCGCCGCGTCCTCCCGCAAGCCGGGAAGGTCCGGATACAGCGTGACGGAGCGCCGCCCGGCCATGAGATCTCGCCGTCCTGCGAGCGCAGGGTTCATCTTCTCGGTGAGACGATCGTCCAGTGGGAACACGTTGTGCCTGGCCGCTTCGACCACGAACCGGTTCTGCAGCTCCGCCAGACGCTCGGGATGCTTCTCGGCCAGATCACGACTCTGCGACCAGTCGGTGTTGGTGTCGTAGAGCTCCCACACGTCGTCGTCGAACGACGAGAGCACCGGCGCCGCCATCATCCACGGGATGCGGTGGCGCGTGACCGCGGTCCAGCCCTCGTGGTAGATGCCGCGGTTTCCCGCCAGCTCGAAGTACTGCGTGTGCCTGCGCTCCGGGGCGTCCGGGTCGTCGAAGCTGTAGTTGAACGACGTTCCCTCGAACGGAATCTGCGCTGCGCCGTCGACCTCGGTGGGTTCGGGCAGCCCGGCCGCCGCGAGGATCGTGGGCGTGACGTCGATGCAGTGATGCCATTGGTGGCGCACCTCGCCACGAGCTTCGATCCCGTTCGGCCAGTGCACGATCATGCCGACCCGGGTCCCGCCGTAGTGGGAGGCGACCTGCTTGGCCCACGGGTACGGGGTGTTCATGGCGAGTGCCCATCCGACCGGGTAGTGGGCGTACGCCATCGGTCCGCCGATCTCGTCCAACTGCTGGTGGATGCGTTCGGCGGTGTCGACGAACCCGTTGGCGGTGACCGCTTCGTTGAGCGTTCCGTCGATGCCGCCTTCGGCCGACGCCCCGTTGTCACCGAGCACGTAGATGATCAACGTGTCGTCGAGATGTCCCATCGCCTCGAGCTCGTCGACGAGCCGTCCCGTCTGCACGTCGGTGTGTTCGGCGAAGGCGGCGTACGACTCCATCAGGCGTTCGGCCACCTCCCGCTGGACGTCCGACAGCTCGTCCCAGCGTGGGACCCCGTCGCACCACGGGGCGAGTTCGGTGTCCGGACCGACGACGCCGAGTTCGCGTTGCCTGGCCAGGGTGCGCTCGCGTTGTTCGTCCCAGCCATGCGCGAACTCGCCGCGGTAGGCATCGCGCCACGATCGCGGCAGGTGGAACGGCGTGTGGCAGGCGCCGTAGCTCAGGTACGCGAACCACGGTTGGTCCGGGGTCAGCGTGTCGTGGGTGCGGACCCAGGAGACCACCTGGTCGACGAGGTCTTCGGAGAGGTGGTAGCCGTCCTCTTCACTGCCCGGCGGTTCGATGGGCGTGGTGCCGTCGACGAGGTTCGGCGTGAACTGGTTGGTCTCGGCGCCGAGGAAGCCGTAGAACTTGTCGAATCCCTCACCCGTCGGCCATCGGTCGAACGGACCCGCCGGCGTCGACTCGGCGCCCGGGGTCTGGTGCATCTTCCCGAACGCCCCCGTTGCGTAGCCGTTGGCCTGCAGCATGCGCGCCAACGTCGCGACTTCACGAGGGCGACGAGCGGTGTAGCCCGGAATCGAGGTGGCGATGTCCGGGAGCGACCCCATGCCCGCGGTGTGGTGGTTGCGGCCGGTCAGCAGCGCCTGTCGCGTCGGAGCGCACAGCGCCGTCGTGTGGAACCTGCTGTAACGGAGCCCGCCCTCGGCGAGCCGTTCCGCGGCGGGCATCCGGCACGGCCCGCCGAACGCCGACGAGGCGCCGAATCCCATGTCGTCGATGAGGATGAGCAGAACGTTGGGAGCACCGGACGGGGGACGGATCGGCTCCTCCGCGGGGTACGGCGGGTCCTGCGCCCGAGCATCGAGCGCGGGCGCGATGGTGGATTCGGGGTTCGTGATCGGTAGCGTTCGCCGGTTCAACGGATCGCTCCTTCCGAGCGGCTTAAGCCTTGTCGAGCTGCGGGGAGGGCTCGTCCGATCGGGACGAGCGCCGGGAGGGTGGGACGAGCATGATCGCGCCGCACAGAGCGAGGGCGGTGGTCCCGAAGATGTAGAAGTTCCACTCCGGTCCGACGGAAGCGCCGAGGACGAAACCACCGATCAGCGGGCCGACCACGCCACCGAGACGAGACAGGCCCATCGTCCAGCCGAGCGCGGTGCCGCGCGCGTAGCCGGGGTAGTATCCGCTCGCGTACCCGAAGATGAGGGCCGCCGACGTGAGCGCACCGAATCCCGCCGCCAGGATCAGCCCGTACACGAATCCGGTCGGCAGACCCAGGCTCAGCGCCAGAATGCAGACGCAGGCGACACCTCCGGCGATGACGATGGCCAGCCGTGGCCCCGACCGATCGGCCACCGTGGACAGAACGAGGTTGCCGAGCAGGCTCCCCGCGTTGAGCGCGACGAGGAACGCCAGCGACGAGCCGAGGCTGTAGCCGGAGCTCGTTAGGATCTCCGGAAGCCAGGTGTTGAGCCCGTAGGCGAGGATGAACGCGCAGAACCCGGCCACGGGGAACGCGATGCTCGCCAGCCGGTAGCCGGGTGCGGCCAGCGCACGAATCGCCACGAGCCGGTCGACCGATTCCTGCTCCGCCGTCAACGCCATCGCCTCGGCCCGCCGCTCGACCGCCTCGCCACCGAGCCCCATCGAGTCCGCGAGTGCGCGGGCGCGCTCGTGACGGCCGCTGGTGACGAGGTGGTCCAGCGACTCGGGCAACTTCCAGACGAGGAAGGGCAGCACGGCAAGTCCCATGAGGCCGCCCACGAGGAACATGGTGCGGAAGCCGAGATTCGGCACGACGAAGATGGACACCAAGGACACGAGCACAGCGCCGATGGCGTAACCGGCGAGCATCGTCGCGTTGTAGAAGTTGCGCCGTTCGGCCGGTGCGTACTCGGCGACCAGCGCGATCACCATCGGCAATGCCCCACCAAGCGCGAGGCCGACCAGGAAACGCAGCACGCCGAGCATGGCCGGACCATTCGCGGCAGCGCACAGCGCGGTGAGCACGCTGAACATCACCGCGTAGAGGATCAACGGCTTCCTGCGGCCGTATTGATCGGCGATGTAGCCCGACATGAGCGCGCCGATCATCAGACCGATCAGCGCGTAGCTGCCGATCGCGCCTCCCGTCTCCGGGCTCATGTTCCAGGACGGATCGGCGAGCAGGGAGGGAAGCACCGTTCCGTAGATGACCAGATCGAAGCCGTCGAGGAAGACGACGGCGAAGCAGAGGATCCAGACCGTGCGGGCGACTCGTGTGGCCGCGGTCGGTCGGTTCACTGTCACGCACCACCTTCGTTGGTGATCGCAGAACATCGTGGTTGTGCAGAAGTCGGGGAGAATCGAAGACCGGCCACCTGAAGCGGCCGTGGCCGATGACCGCCGGCGGGTGGAGCCGGAGAGCGCGGAAGCCCGGCTCCAGCTGTCGCGGCGTCAGTGCGCGAACGCGCTCATTCCAGGGCGCTGCCCACGGACCTCGCTTGTTCGAGCAGGACCTCGGGCGCATCGGGTGCCCGTTCGCCCGGTACGTAGGTCACCGTGTTGAGCGTCCCCGTGAACGGGAACGACCCCTCGCGTTCGTAGAGGCGCCAGCACACCGGTGAACGACGGTCGAGCCCGATGTCGATGCCTTCGAACGGCATGAACGAGAACAGTTGCGGAAGTCCGTCGGTGCGCGCGGCGGGCTCGCCGTTGACCCGCAGCTCGACATCCCATCGACCGCCTCCCGGCGAGTGCAGGTCGACCGCGACCGAGTCCGACCGCGCGGGCAGCCGCACGGCTTCCAGTGAATGCTCCTCACCGCACGAACTGATGAGGAACCTGAGTTCGTCCTCGTCGACGTAGAGGAGGTAGCCGGATTCCTGTCCGCCGTGGGCGACGATGATTCCGCGGTCACCGCGCTCGAATCGCCAGTCGACGGTGATCCGAACGGAACGCCCCGCGAGCAATCGGCTCGACCGGTACCGCTCCGTCGTCGGGTATCCGGGTCGGAGCACGACCGGCTCGTCGAAGGGCTTCTCCGTGTCCGGCCGGATGATGTAGTTGATTCCGCCGCCCTCGTACAGGGGGAAGACGCGGTTCCGCCACGCCGCGTCCTCCCACGCTTTCGCGAGTTCCGCCACCAACGCGGGATGGTCGTCGGCGAGGTCGCGGAGTTCGGTCGGGTCCTCCGCCACGTGGTACAGCTGCCAGCGTTCCTCGCGGAACGGGGTCATGGGGACCCGATACGTCAGCGCTTCCCAGCCGTCCCGGTAGTACCCGCGGCTGCCGAGGACCTCGTAGTACTGCTCGACGTGCGACGTGGGGGCGTCCGGATCGTTGAACGTCGCCGCGAAGGTCGAGCCGACCCAAGCGTCGGCAGGTTGTCCGTTCCGCTCGGTCGGCACGTTCAGCCCGATGAGATCCACCAGGGTCGGCAGTACGTCGGTGACGTGCGCGTACTGCATCCTGACGATCGAGTTCGGGTGGGTCGCCTTGCGAGGCCACGAGAGGATCAGCGGAACCTGATGGCCACCGGCGAACGTGGTCGTCTTGTAGAGGCGGAACGGGGTGTTGCACGCCATCGCCCAGCCGCGCGGATAGTGCGGCCAGGTGGTGGGACCGCCGATCTGGTCGAAGTTGTCCAGATCGAGCTCGAGGAAGTCCCTTCGCTGATGGGTTTTCCCGGGTTCAGGGGATCGTCCGCGGAAGTAGTGGCTCGATCCCCGCTCGTTGCCCTCCCTCGACGCGCCGTTGTCGCTGGTCAGCAGGATGACCGTGTTGTCGAGCTCGCCGAGTTCCCGCAGGCAGTCGACGATTCGGCCGACGCTCGTGTCCACGCTGTGCACCATCGCCGCGTAGACCTCCATGTACCGCGCGAAAAGACGTTGCTCGTCGGCCGAGAGGTCGTCCCAGGCCAGGACGTCCTCGCCGGGCTCGTCGTTGCGCGGGGGAAGTTCCGTGCCGGGCTCGACCACGCCCAGTTCCACCTGCCGCGAGAGCCTCTGCCGGCGGAGCTGGTCCCAACCCATGGCATAGCGGCCGCGGTATTTCACGATGTCGGCTTCCTTGGCGTGCAAGGGAGCGTGAACCGCACCGTGGGCGAAGTACATGAAGAACGGTGTGTGCGGATGGGACGCACGCAGACCGTGGATCATGCGGAGTGCGCGGTCGGTCAGGTCGTCGGTGAGGTAATAACCCTCCGGATACTGGTCGACGTCGACGACGGAATTGCCGTCGTAGAGCCGATGCGGGTGGTGCATGTTGGTCATGGCTTCGAGGAAGCCGAAGTACTCGTCGAAACCGCGCTGCAACGGCCACGACGAGCGGTCACCTGATTCGGACAGTTCGGAATCCCGTGTCAGATGCCATTTGCCGAGCATGAACGTCCGGTATCCGTTGGCGCGGAAGATCTCGGGCATGGTGGGCTGATTGGCGGGCAGCTCTGCGGCGTAGCCGGGGAATCCGGGATCGGCGTTGCTGACGTACCCCATCCCGGCGGCGTGCGAATTGAGCCCGGTCATCAGCGCGGCGCGCGTCGGGGAGCACAGGGGTGTCACGTGGAAGTTCGCGTAGCGCGTGCCCGCGGCAGCGAGCGCATCGACGTTCGGGGTGTCAATTTCCGAGCCGTAGCAACCGAGATCGGAGAATCCCAGGTCGTCGACCACCACGACCACGACGTTGGGGGCGTCGCGCGGAGGTTCGGTGCGCGGTGGCCACCACGGCTCGGAAGAGCGGAACGTCCGGCCGATCGTGCCGCCGAATCCATCGTAGGCGTCGAGTTGCTCCGGCATGAGCGATGCTCCCTCTTTCGACACACTTGGCCAGATCACGTTCGCAGCAGGCGATTCCGACGTCCAAGACGAAAAATCGGAGTGGGCCATTGAGCGTCCCTATGCGGAGGAATCCGTTGGATGAACGCCTCCGCCTCGGCGATGCGGTCCGTGGGAGGAAAGAGTCACAACGCCGTGTACCCACCGTCCACGGTCATCACCGAGCCCGTGACCCACGCGGATTCGTCGCTGGCGAGGAACAGGGCCATGTTCGCGACGTCGTCGGTGGATCCGACATGACCGATGGGGTACTTCCGCGTCATCCGGTGCAGTGCCTGTTCGGCGGCCGCGCCGGGATCGGCTTCGCCCGCGGCACGGCCCTCGTAGGTCGCCGTCACCAGCGGGGTCGGCACCGTGCCGGGGCAGATCGCGTTCACCCGAACTCCCCTGGGACTGAAGTCGAACGCCATCTGCTTCGTCATGGCGATGACCCCACCCTTGGCCGCAGCGTACGGGAGAACCTCCCCGACCCCGACCAGCCCGCCGATGCTCGCGGTGTTGACGATGCTGCCACCCCCGCGCTCGAGCATGTGCGGAAGTGCGTACTTGGCGGAAAGCCAGACGCCTTTGAGATTGATGTCGAGGACCCGCTGCCAGTCCGCTTCGCTGGTGCTGAGGGCGCTGCCGACGCCCGTGACACCGGCGTTGGCGAACAGCACGTCGAGACTGCCGAGCCTGCCCGCGGTGGTCTCGACCATCCGCTCGCAGTCGGCGGCCGTGGATACGTCGGCCCGCATCGCCACGGCCGATCCGCCGGCTTCGGTGACCATCGTGGCGGTCTTCTCGACCGCGTCCTCGTCGACATCGGCACAGCCGACGGCGGCTCCCTCGGAGGCGAAGCGCAGCGCCGCGGTGCGGCCGAAGCCGGATGCGGCACCGGTGATCAGCGCGACCTTGCCCGCCAGGCGTCCCTCACTCATCTGCGTGTCCTTCTCTCGCCGTCGTTCGGTCTTCCCCTTCTCAATTCCGGATCGCCGCCCAACCGGGCAGGGTTTCGGGATAGTCGGCGTCGCGGGATTCGGTTCCAGGCCAACGCAATCGATCCCGCGCGGTGAGCCCCTTCGCGAGCGAGTCGAACGGCATCGCGTACTGGAACCGGATCGATCGGCGGGCGAACCGCCACCGGTCGCGGACCCTGCGGTAGACGTCGTCGTAGCGGAACACGGCGGCTACGACGGTGCGCTCGTCGGCCAATTCCGCGTACCCGGCGACCCATCCGACGGCGTCGTCCGCGGAGGTCAGCTCGACGACGTGCGCGTCGACGCGATGAATCATGGTCCGGTACGTCCGCATCGGTGCGGCATAGGCGGCCCGAAGGGCTTCTCGGCCTTCGCTCGCGCGTCCGCGACGGTCGAACACTCCGTCGTCGGTGTACATGTCGACGACGACGTCCAGGTCGTAGCCGTCGACGGCACGTGTGTAGAGCAGTGCGAGGTCGCGGATGGCTTCCCGGTCCCGCACTTCGGCCAGGGCGGTGAGCTGACCCTGCAGGTCGTCAGCCGCGGGATGCCGGACGGTGGTTCGGGCGGCAACCAGAGCGTCGGGAACGTGCGGCAATCGGACTGAGTCGGTCTCGTGCGCCATGGGAGCTCCATCCATCAGTTGCTGTGGCTCACGTGGGCGGTGGGTGAACGACCCGGACGGGAGCCGATGGGCTCCGGGCGGGTGAACAGGCGATCACCTCCCCATTTCCAAGATAATCATTCGCATTGTTTTCAGCGGTTGTCAATGCGTGACCGTTGGTCGTGCAGGTCGCGATCATCGCGGCCGATCGTCGCTGACCAGGGCTGATAGCGACAACCAATGACGTGGTGAGGAAACCGGTATTTGCGGCACCGCGACGGAACCGTCACTCTGATCATCACTGTTCGTGATCGCCGAGGCTGAACGTGGACCGACGACGGCGGCGAAGCATCGGCCCGTCCGTCCACCGTGGAGCCGCGCTCCGGAGGGAGAGTCATGAGAGCGGACGAACGAGGTGATGCGATCGCCGATCTGGACGTCGTGGTGGTCGGCGCGGGGTTCTCCGGCCTGCACGCGCTGCACCGGATGCGCGGGCTCGGTCTCGCGACCCGGGTGTTCGAGGCTGGCGGTGGGGTCGGCGGCACGTGGTTCTGGAACCGGTACCCCGGGGCTCGGTGCGACGTCGAGAGCTGGGACTACAGCTATTCGTTCGATCCGGAGCTCGACCAGGAGTGGGAGTGGAGCGAACGCTATCCAGCACAACCGGAGATCCGCGCCTACCTGGACCACGTCGCCGATCGATACCGCCTGCGCGACGGCATCACTCTCGACACCCGGGTCACGTCGGCGCACTTCGACGACGGCACGGGGCTCTGGAGGGTGCGGACCGACCGCGGACATGACGTGACCGCGCGCTACGTGGTCATGGCGACGGGGTGCCTGTCGGCGGCGCGAATCCCGGATTTTCGCGGTGCGGAGCGATTTCGCGGTCGGACCTACCACACCGGCCAGTGGCCCGAGGACGGAGTGGACTTCCGCGGTTCGCACGTCGCGGTCATCGGCACGGGTTCCTCCGGGGTGCAGGCGATCCCCTTGATCGCCGAGCAGGCCACGAGCGTGACGGTGTTCCAGCGCACCGCGACGTTCAGCGTGCCGGCGCGGAACCGCGCCCTGAGCCCCCAGGAGCAGCGGCGGATCAAGGAGACCTACCCGGAACGCCGGCGCCTCACCCGGGACTCCCCGACCGGCACCACGGTTGTGCGTGGGGACCGCTCCGCGATCGAGGTGTCACCGGAGGAACGTCGAGTCGCGTTCGAACAGCGGTGGGAGCACGGCGGCTCAGGCCTGCCCGCGGCGTTCGACGACGTGTTGTTGAACCCCCGGTCCAACGACGCCGCGGCCGAGTTCGTTCGTTCGAAGATCCGCGAGATCGTCGAGGACCCCCAGGTCGCCGAACGGTTGTGCCCGCAGGGCGTGCCCATCGGGGCCAAGCGGCTGTGCGTCGACACCGGGTATTACGCGACCTACAACGCGGAGCACGTCGAACTCGTCGACGTGCGGGAGAATCCGATCGAGGAGATCACGGCTGAGGCCGTGCGCACGTCCGCGCGCACCCACCCCTGTGACGCCATCGTGTTCGCCACCGGGTACGACGCGATGACCGGCGCCCTCGCCCGCATCGACATCCGAGGGAGGAACGGGCTGTCCCTGCGGGAGAAGTGGTCTGCCGGGCCTGTGACCTATCTCGGGCTGGCGACGGCCGGCTTCCCGAATCTGTTCGTCGTGGCGGGACCCGGAAGCCCGTCGGTGCTGACGAACGTCGTGGTCTCCATCGAGCACCACGTCGAATGGCTCGGCGAACTGCTGACCCGCGTGGAATCCGGCGGGATCCGGCACGTCGAGGCCACAGAGGAAGCGGAAGCCCGGTGGGTCGAGCACGTCAACGAGCTGGCGGTCCGAACCCTCTACCCCCAGGCGAATTCCTGGTACCTCGGTGCCAATGTGCCCGGCAAACCTCAGGTTTTCATGCCGTACCCGGGAGGGCTCGTCGCGTATCGCGAGACTTGCGCGCGGGTCGCCGAGAGAGACTACGAGGGCTTCACCCTGACACCGGCGCCCGTGGGCCGGACGTGCGCGGATTCGGCCGCTCCGCTGAAGGAGGCGCTGCCAACGACCGCGGGTGGAGAGCGGGGAGGAACGAGGTGACGGCGATGCGTGCGGCGATACTCGAGGAGTTCGGTTCGGAGCTGGTGGTCGAGGAGGTGCAGGTCGACGAGCCCTCGCCGGACGAGGTGCTCGTCCGAACGGCAGCATCGGGCATCTGCCACAGCGACCGCACGATGCAGCTCGGGGCGAAGGAGCTGCCGCTCCCGTTGGTGCTCGGCCACGAATCGGCGGGGGTGGTCGAACGCGTCGGCTCGGCGGTGACGGCGGTCGCTGTGGGCGACCACGTCGTCGTGGCCGCGACCCCGTCCTGCGGCGTGTGCGAACGCTGCCTGCGCGGGGTTCCGCAGCAGTGTCCCGCGCCTCCCGCGCAACGCGGTGAAGGGATGCCGCCGCGGCTGGTTCGCGGTGGCGCCCGGGTCACCGGTTTCACCGGGCTCGGCGGATTCGCCTCACGGATGCTCGTCCACGAGAACGCCACCGTGGCGATCCCCAAGAGCATGCCGCTCGAACGCGCAGCACTCCTCGGCTGCGCGGTGCTGACGGGCGTCGGCGCGGTGACGCACCGAGCGCGCATCGAGGCAGGGGACACGGTCGCCGTCATCGGTTGCGGTGGAGTGGGGCTGAACGCGGTGCAGGGCGCCCGGCTCCACGGCGCGTCGCGGATCATCGCGATCGACGTGCTGCCGGCGAAGCTGGAGCGGGCGCGCCTCTTCGGTGCGACTGACGTCGTCGACGCCTCGGCCGTCGATCCCGTCGACGCCGTGGCGGAGCTGACCGGCGGCGGCGTGGACCACGCGCTCGAAGCCGTCGGCCGCGCGTCGACCATCGAACAAGCGTACGCGATGATCCGGCCGTTCGGTACCGCCACCGTGGTCGGATTCTCCGCCCAAGACGAGGCCGTGCGCATCCCCGCTCGCTCGATGTTGCAGGAGAAGCGCTTGCAGGGAAGCAAGATGGGATCTCGGCACTTCCGGCTCGCAGTTCCCCGCTACTGCCGGCTGTACCTCCAAGGTCGGCTGCTCCTCGACGAGCTGATCTCGGAGACGATCGGACTCGACGAGGTGAACCGCGGGCTCGAGGCCCTCGACGGATCCGACGGAGCACGCAGCGTGATCAGGTTCTCCGAGGGTGGCTGAACCGCCGCGGTCACAGGGTCGGGTCAGGCGGAGCCGTGAGCCCCGGCGTGCCGAGGATTCCGACGAGCGCCTCCGCCGCCGGGGTGAGCTCGCCCGGGCGCCACATCGCGGTGACCTGACGCGCGAGCGGAACCTCGAGCCGGCACACGACCGCCCCGCGGGTGCGGGCGTCTCGCGCAGCGCGGGGTGGCAGGAGTGCGGCGCCAACGCCGCCGAGCACGAGCGGCACGATGACCTCGCGCGCGGTCGTCTCGGCCGCGATGCGCGGAACGATCCCCTGCACCCGCATCAGATCGGCGAGGTAGACGCGGGATGCGGTGTTGACCACGAGTCCCACGGCGGCCAGCTGCTCCGGTGTCACCGATCCTCCGTGGGTGAAGCCGCGCTCGGGCCCGACCACGAGGTAGATCGGTTCAGGTTCGAGCGAACACGTTGTCAGGCCCTCGTCGGAGCGGGGAGTCCAAGTCAGCGCGATTTCGTGGGCGCCGGTGCGCACGAGGTCCGCGACATCGGCGCTGCCCGAATCGGCGATGTGCAGGACGACTCCGGGATGGCACGCATGATAGTGCGCGAGGACGTCCGACAGCGGGTCGTAGGCGACGGACGCGACGGCAACGACGTCGAGCCAACCCGTGGTGAGGTCCCGGACGTTGACGGCCGCCGCGGCGGTCGTTTCGAACCCGCGCAAGGTCTGCCGCGCCGGTCCGAGCATGGCCTCACCCGCGGAAGTCGGGAACGTCCCACGGGCCGTCCGATGAAACAGCTCGGCCTTGACCTCGTTCTCCAGGGCCTTGATGGCTTGGCTCAACGATGGTTGCGAGATCCGCAGCGCGTGGGCGGCGGCGGTGAACGATTCGTGCTCGGCCACGGCCACGAAGTACTCTAGATGTCGCCGATCCATCGGACCTCCTCGTCGCCGTCCACCGCGGCAAAGACGCCCGCGCTGCCGTTCTGCGGACCCAGCTCGGCCCGTCGGCATGCGCGCACGTTGCCCGAATCGGACGCCCGGAACCGATCCGGAGCATTCGGAGAGGAGTGCCTAATCGCGTCGTGACGGACACCACGCCAACCATCGCGACGCGTGCGGCCACAGTCAAGAGCGATCCTTATATTCATAGTAACTGAATCAAACGGAGAAGCCGTCTGCGGAAGGGCCGCCCTCAGAAGATCGCGTGTTCCAGCACCGAAAGCGGCCCGATGGACCGGACGGAGCCGAACACCGCGACCGAGACCAGCTCAATCAGCTCCGCCGAGCCTCGTCACGATGCCGATGCTGCGACCGTCCTGCGGCCGCAGCCAATACGGCACCCTCCGAATCAGTGCACTGCGCAAGCTGTCGTCGCGCTTAACCTCTGATGGTGTGGCTGAAGGCGTGGGTCGCCATCGCGGTGGCCGGGTCGGTCGACTCCACGAGGTAGGCGTCGATCACGACTGACTCAGCGCTGATGCCCAGCGTCATGAACCCGTGGCGGCCGAAGTCCTGCCAGTAGTACTCGTTGGTGATCTTGCTCTGGCCGCCTTCGGTGTGGGCGGCGGCGCCGCAGACGATCTGCTGGGTGCCCTGCACCGGGGCGAGGACCTGGGAGCAGTGGTCGTGGCCCGACAGGATCAGATCCGCCCGGCCGACCACGAGCTGCTCGTAGAGCTCCTTCAAGTGCTTGCCGCTGGCGTAGTCGTCCTGGGTGATCCCGTTGTACTCGCCGGCGTTGCCGTACGGACCGTTATTGATGTACGGGTGATGTGCCATCACGATCTTCCAGCGTGCCCGCGACTCGCTGAGCCGCGCGTCCAACCAGGCGCGCTGTTCCTGCATGAAGGATCCGTCCCACGCGTAGTAGGGGTTGCGCTGCGGCAGGAACGACGCAACGGGGTTGGTGTCGAGGGCGAAGAACTCCACCACCGGGGCGGGCGCCGCGCTCGGCAGGGGCACGGAGTAGTAGCGGTGCGGCATGTACCACCGTGACGAGTTCTCGTGGTACGCGACCTCGAAGTCGCCGCGCTCGGGTCCATCGCCACCACCCGGCATGAGGCCACTGGTGTCGTGGTTGCCGAGGATCATCAGCCAGGGCACGTCGATCCCGGCGTTGGGCAGCTCGAACTTCGTCTGGAACTCGTCGTCGTCGGAGCTCTCCGCCCCGTCCAGATAGAGGTTGTCGCCGAGCCCGAGCGCGAGCGAGTACCCCTTCTCCTGGGCCAACCGACGAGCCGCGGCGGCGACCGCGTACTGCGGGGGTTCTCCGGTACCTGCGTCACCGGTGACCAGCACCGTCAGGTCACCATTCGTGGGCATCGGGAACTTCCGGACCGCCGCCGAGGCGGTCGCCGGGACGAGCCCCGCACCCAGGGCGGTGGCGACGGCCCCGACCAGCAGTTCGCGACGGCCGAGGGACGGGAAGGAGTCATTGTCGATTCGCACGAGCGGCGAGACTATGCAGCCGGGGGCTCACCAACCGATCCCACCGGCAAACCACGGCTAACGAACACAGAAACACTCGCCCACCCCTCCGACACCCGAGGCCGCCGCCCGCGATCCACGCGCGCGACGCTCTGCGCAGCCGCCGCAACCGGCGCCACGATCTGCGAGGCCAACGCACCTAAGATCCGCAGCATCGTTTCTTCAAGAATTCGAGCCCGCTGAATTGGGGTGGTCGCGTACGGTCCAGCGCATGGGATTTGCCGAGGACCTGGTTGCCGGGCCACGGAGCCGACGGTTGTGCTTCAACATCGGCGACCGAGAAGGCGTGGCCGACTGGGAAGTGTCGGCGTTGTTGGCTCCGCTTGCGGAATCGGTGGACGCGGCCATGTACTGGCAGGAACCCGACGAAGTGGATCGGACGTTGGCTGCCCCGGACATCGTGCAGGAGTTGCTCCCGATCGCGCGTGCCATCGCGGCGGCGCCGGGCGTGCAGTGGTGGTGCGATCCGATCGACCTCGACCGGCAGTTCCACGTGGAGTTCGACCACACCGGGCCGCCGAGAGTCGCGCGGACGTCGGAAGAGTTGGCCGACTGGCGAGCGTCGGCGCCGTTTTCGGCAGTCTGGTGGTCCACGCCGTCGCGGACCGTGGTCCACACGACCCGCGCCTTGGCCGGAATGGGCCCGCTCGGGCTCTGCCTGGAAGAAGACGGCTTTGGGTCAAAGCGGGCGTGGTGTCGGTCAGTACGGCCGGCGCGTACACCCAGCGTCTATGAGATCACCGGTCCAACGGCCTGGAGTGAATTGGCCGAGCGGTATCCGCTGGAGGTTTCCCGGCACCCTCACTGGCGGAAGGTCACTGGCTGGGAAGGACGCTGGGTGGCTCCCGGACTGGATGGCGGTTGCCGCCGACTACGACGCCGTGCACCTGACCGTCGCTGGCTACGTGAGCACAGCGGGCCGCGCACTGCCGGTCGACGGAGCCTGCACGATGCTCGCGGGATGGGACCCTGACCAGACGTTCTGGCTCACCGGCACACTCGCCGTCGGCCCCGTCACCTTCTGGCATGGTGACCCCAACGATCTCACCACCTGGACGCCGACGGGACAGTCTCGGATCGAGTAATGCCCTCTGCGCCACCGGCTGCAGAAAAAGGAAGCATTACCGTCCATCGACAGTGCTACCAGCGTCGTTGATCTACTGGCGATCTGCGAGCGAAAGAATTCGGCGAGGGCCTTTACTGCCTCCTCTCCTTCCATTGCGTCCGAAGGCCATTTGTTCCAGTTGCCG
This sequence comes from Saccharopolyspora karakumensis, assembly GCF_004349225.1. Classification (NCBI taxonomy): domain Bacteria; kingdom Bacillati; phylum Actinomycetota; class Actinomycetes; order Pseudonocardiales; family Pseudonocardiaceae; genus Saccharopolyspora; species Saccharopolyspora karakumensis. The sequence goes on along the minus strand of NZ_SMLA01000008.1, from coordinate 151,358 downwards.
CTATCCATGTGAACCAGGCGACCCCGGGCGCAACGGACGCACTCAGCGTGAACAAGAAGAGAGGAACCGAAGACTCCGATTCACCTTTCGGCGTGCACGCCGGCGGACAGGGTCAAGGCAAAGTTCTTCGGGTTGGCCACCGCCAGGATCACGGCGATGCCCGTTGCTTTCGCAGGGCTGAATGCATCGACCGCCGCCATCCAGCCGGGTAGCTGCGGTTCGTCACCCCCGCTGTGATCGGCGTGCCACCGACTCATGGCCACCACGAGCAGAATCACTCCCAACCCGAGCTTGAGCCACGAGACCGCGGCAGGCGGTGCCCCTCCCGACGCCAGGCCCGTCACCGCGGCGAGAACCCCGAAGACGAAGACCGCGGCGACGATGCCGCTCACCCAACCGAGCTAGAAGCCGCTGCTGGTGGGCCCCGCGCGAGGTGTCAACAACACGAGGACCACCGGCGATGACCGGAATCGGGTGGCTGCGGGGCCGAGTTTGTCGGCCCCGCAGCCGGTTGCGGTTCGTTCAACGTAGAAATGCGCCGACGACACCGGAATCGACGGGCACGTGCAGCCCGGTCGTGCGGGTCAGCTCACCACTGGTGAGGGCGAACACCGCCGCGGCGATGTGCTCGGGCAGCACCTCACGCTTGAGCAGCGTGCGCTGCGCGTAGAACGCACCGAGGTCCTCCTCGGCGACGCCGTACACCGCGGCGCGCTGCGCGCCCCAGCCACCGGCGAAGATGCCCGACCCGCGCACCACGCCGTCGGGGTTGACGCCGTTGACGCGGATTCCGTGCTCGCCCAGCTCGGCGGCCAGCAGCCGCACCTGGTGCGCCTGATCGGCCTTCGTCGCGCCGTAGGCGACGTTGTTCGGGCCCGCGAACACCGAGTTCTTCGAGGAGATGTAGATGATGTCGCCGCCCATCGCCTGGTCGATCATGGCACGCACGGCCGCCTGCGAGACCAGGAACGAACCCTTGGCCATGACGTCGTGCTGGAGGTCCCAGTCCTGCTCGGTGGTCTCCAGCAGCGGTTTGGAGATCGACAGGCCCGCGTTGTTGACCACCAGGTCGATCCCGCCGAAGGCCAGCGCGGTCGCGTCCACAGCGGACTGAACGGCGTCTCGGTCGGTGACGTTGGCGGTGACCGCGATCGCCTTGTCGCTGCCGCCGATCCCGGTCGCGACCTCGGCTGCGGCGTCGGCGTTGAGGTCGGCCACCGCCACGCAGGCGCCCTCGGCGGCGAGCCGTTCGGCGATCGCCTTGCCGATGCCCGAGCCCGCGCCGGTCACCAGCGCGATGCGCCCGGCCAGCGGCTTGGGCGCGGGCATGCGCCGCAGCTTCGCCTCCTCCAGCGCCCAGTACTCGATGCGGAACTTCTCGCTCTCGGGGATCGGCGCGTAGGTGGACAGCGCTTCGGCGCCGCGCATGACGTTGATCGCGTTGACGTAGAACTCGCCGGCCACCCGGGCCGTCTGCTTGTCCTTGCCGAAGGAGAACATGCCGATACCCGGGACTAGCACGATCGCCGGATCCGCACCGCGCATCGGCGGGCTGTCCGGAGTGGCGTGCCGTTCGTAGTAGGCGCGGTACTCCTGCCGGTATTCGGCGTGCAGTTCCTTCAACCTCGCCACGACGTCCGCCAGCGGCGCCGTGGCGGGCAGGTCCACCACCAGCGGTCGAACCTTGGTGCGCAGGAAGTGATCCGGGCACGAGGTGCCGAGAGCGGCGAGGACACCGAGCTTTTCGCGGGAGAGGAACTCCAGCACGGCCTCGCCGTCGTTGTAGTGCCCGATCTGGTGCTGGTCGGTCGAGGCCAGGCCGCGGACGACCGGGGCCAGCGCGGCGGCCCGGGCGTGCCGCTCGGCTTCCGGCAGCGGCTCGTACGCGGCGACGACCGGTCCGAGGGGCTCCGGGTCGCCGTGCTCGGCGATGTGGGCGGCTGCGGTGTCGATGATCCAGCGGGAGTTCTTCTCGGCCTCCTCGGAGGTCTCCCCCCACGCGGTGATCCCGTGGCCGCCCAGGATGCAGCCCTTGGCCTGGGGGTTCGCCGCCTTGATCTCGGCGATGTCCAGGCCCAGCTGGAAGCCGGGGCGCCGCCACGGCACCCACACGACCTGGTCGCCGAAGATGGTCTCGGTGAGCCGTTCGCCGTCGGCGGCGGTGGCGATCGCGATGCCGCTGTCGGGGTGCAGGTGGTCGACGTGGGGGGCGTCGACGAGTCCGTGCATGGCGGTGTCGATCGACGGTGCGGCTCCGCCCTTGCCGTGCAGGCAGTAGTCGAATGCGGCGACCATCTCGTCCTCGCGCTCGACCCCAGGGTAGACGTCGACCAGCGCACGCATCCGGTCCAGGCGCAGCACCGCGAGGCCCTTCTCGGTCAGGGTGCCGAGATCACCTCCAGATCCCTTCACCCACAGCAGCTCGACTTCCCGGCCGGTGACGGGATCGATCGCAGCGCCCTTGGCGGAGGTGTTGCCGCCCGCGTAGTTGGTGGTCGTGGGATCGGCACCCAGCCGGTGCGACCGCGCCAGCAGGTCTTCGACAGCGGGTTGCTCAGACACTCAGGAACTCCTCGAAGTAGTGGGAAATGCGCGGGATCACGGAGTTTCGGTCGCCCGCGCCCGGTTGAGCTCGCGAACCCGGCTGAAGTGCGCTCGCCGGTGTTCGTACCGCTCGTGCAACTCGGTGTCGGGGGTGAACTCGTGCTCGATGTCGGCGGCGAACTGCTGGAGCTTGCCGACGTCGTGAACGCCGATCGCGAGACCGGCGAGGTAGGAGGCGCCTTGCGCGGCGCCGTGCCCGCCCCGCGGGCGAAGCACGGGCACGCCCAGGGCGTCGGCTTTGATCTGCAACCAAGCCGTGGACGCCGAGCCCCCGCCGGTGCTCAGCAAGCGGTCCACGGCGAATCCGCGCGCACGCAGTTCCGCGACGTCATCGGCCAGCGCCAGGGCGTTGCCCTCGAGCACGCTGAGCATGAGCTCGACGCCGTCTGCGGCCAGATCGAGGCCGTCGATGATCCCCCGGGCCCGCGGGTTCCAGGTGGGTGTGCGCTCGCCGGCGAAGCTGGGCACCGTCGTCAACCGCGAGGGGCGGGAGCGGGCGAGCAGCGCGGCCGAATCCCGCAGGTCCTCCCCCGCCAGCCGGTTCACCCAGTCCACCGTCGCGCCCGCCGTCACCTGGGCCGTGATGAGCAGGTCCACGCCGGGAACGCAGTGCCGCTCGTGGATGAAGCCGGGCACGTGGGTGCCCGGGGGAACGGCCAGCATGGTGGCGCTGGAGAACCCGGTCATCTCCACCAGCGGCCCACCCACGTCGAGGATCCCCGCTTCCACGGCGGACCCGACGGAGTCGACCCCGCCGGCGACGACCGGGGCACCGGCCGGAATCCCGGTCTCCGACGCGGCGTCGGCCGTCACCGCACCGATCACGTCGGTGGTGGCCACGATCGGCGGCAGCAGCTCGATGCCCAGCCCGCGACCGAACAACCGCTCGTCGAACGCGTTCGCCTGCTCGTCGAAGCCCTGCATCAGCGACGCCGACGAGTCGTCGAGGGTGGTTCGGCCGGTCAGGCGGCCGGCGACGTAGCCGTTGGCCGAGACGACGTGGGCGGCTCGCGCGGCGACCTCTGGCCGGTTGCGCAGCAGCCACGGCAGCTTGGCAGTGCCGAAGAACGGGTCCGGACCGTTGCGGTGACCGGGCGCGATCCGCTCGATCTCGGCGGCCTCGGCGACGGCCTGCCGGTCCAGCCAGGTCAGCGCGAGACCCACCTCGCGTCCCCGGTCGTCTACCGGTACGAGGGTCGGAGCTTGGCTGGTCACGGCCACGGCCAGCACCCGGGCGCCCGCGACGACTCCTCCGGTGACGGAGGTGATCGCGCTCCACCAGCTGCCGGCGTCCTGGTCGGAACCGCGCCCGTCGGAGTCGACCTGGGTGTCGTAGCGCGCCGTCGAGGACCGCACCAGGCGGCCCTCGAGATCGGTGGCCACTACCTTGACCCCGCTGGTGCCGACGTCGATGCCGAGCAGGATCTCGGCGTCGCCTGATGCCATCACGCCCCCGCCTTCGGCCCGACCGGGTGCAGCGCCGCTTCGGCGTCGAGGTGGCGGCGCAGCTCTTCGGCCACCCCGGCGGCGGCCCGCCGAGCCGTCTCCCGGCTGGCGCCCGCGACGTGCGGCGCGAGCACCACGTTGGCCCCGTCATCGGCCAGGTCCAGCAGACGCAGGGACATGTCGACAGGTTCGGTTGGGAACACGTCGACCGCCACTCCGCCCAGGTGACCGGCGGCGAGCGCGTCGGCGAGAGCGGTGTAGTCCACGAGTCCGCCGCGCGCGGCGTTGACGACGATCGCGCCGGGACGCATCAGTGCGATGCGCTTGGCGTTGACCACCTGCTCGGTCTCCGGGGTCAATCGGGCGTGCACCGAGAGCACGTCGCTGATCGAGAACAGCTCCTCCAGGTCGGTGCAGCGGCGGGCTTCGGGCACGGCGCCGTCGGGCAGGTACGGGTCGTAGACGACGACCTCGGCGCCCATCGCGGCCACGCTCCGGGCCAGGTGCTGGCCGACGGCCCCGGCGCCCAGCAGGCCGACGGTCGATCCCGCGATCTCGCGTCCCACCTCGTCGTGGCGGTAGAAGTCCCCGCGCCACTCGCGGCGCAGCAGGCTCCCGTGCAGGATCGGCAAGCGCCGCAACGCAGCCAGCAGCAGCGCGAGCGTCATCTCGGCGGTCGCGACGCTGTTGCGGCCCGGCACGTTGACCACCCGCACGCCGCGCGCCGCGGCCGCGTCCAGGTTGATGTTGACCGGCCCGCCGCGACCCACGCCGACGAACTCCAGCTCGGGCACCGCGTCGAGGACCCGCTCCGTGACGGGCGCCAGCTGGGTCACCAGCCCGCGGTGCCCGCGCAGGGCCGCGATGAGCTCGTCCTCGGTGCCCGAAGCCTCGCCGACTTCAGCGATGCCGCCGAACGGTTCATCCGGCCACGGCAGCTCCAGCTCGGCCACCTCGGCGCGGGAGCCGAGCCGGTCGGTGATCTCCTCGCGGAAGAATCCGGGCTTGATGAACCGGTCTCCCGCCGCGAGGACGGAGAAGGGCGAGCGGGCAGACATGGTGGTCCTTCCTTCGGAGCGGGCTCCGAGTGGTGGTGCCGTGAACGGCGTCGAGTGGGTCATACGATGCAGAGCGTGAACAGTCTGGCCATGGAGGAACGCGTCGAGTGGCTGCGCGCCGAGTTGCGATCGACCGGCTCGGTCTCCCTCGCTGACGCCGCCGAGGCCCTCGGGGTCAGCGAGATGACCGTCCGCCGGGACCTGCGGCAGCTGGAGAACGAGGGCGTCGCTCGCCGAGTGCGCGGCGGGGCCCGCCACACCGAGCCGGCGAGCTTCCAGCGCCGCGAGAGTGCCCGTGCCGCCGAGAAGCGGCTGATCGCGGAGAAGCTGCTGCCGCTGGTCCCCGCGCAGGGCCTGGTCGTGCTGGACTCGTCAACCACGATGTACCGGCTCGCGGCACTGATCCCCTCGGCCGTGTCGCTGACCGTGTTGACCAACAACATCCAGACCTTCCAGGTGCTCCAGGGCCGGCCGGGGGTAACGGCCGAGCTCACCGGCGGACGGTTCGACGAGCGCAGCGACTCCTTGATCGGCCCGCTGGCCGAGGCCACGGTCGAGCAGCTCACCCCCGACGTGTTCTTCGCCTCCACCGGCGGCATCGACGGCGGGACCTGCTTCGAATCGACGGTGGAAGAAGCCGCGCTGAAGAAGGTCTGCGCCCGGGTGTCGCACCGGACCGTCCTCGGGGCCGACTCCGCCAAGCTCGACGCGCGCGACCGCGCCGCCTCGGTCGCCTTGGAAGACGTGACCACGCTGTGCACCGAGCTCGAGCCGGACGATCCGCAGCTGGAGGAGTACCGCAAGCGGGTCCGCCGGCTGCTGTGAGCAAGAGTGTTCATGTCGCCGACGCGCTCGCGGGCTGCTGGCGTGCGTCGGCGTCGGCCAACGCGCCCTGGTCGACCTTCAGCAGGAAGCTGAGGCCGAAGCCGACCAGGTAGGTCGCGGCCAGCGCCAGTACGGTGCCGGTTGTGCCGATGCGGTCCCACAGCACGGTGACCAGCAGCGATCCCACGAACTGCGAAGCACCGGCGGAGAGGTTGAGCAGTGCCACCGCCTGGCCGCGGCGCGACGGTTCCAACGCGGGCATCAGCGCCGACAGCGGCACGTAGGCCGCGATGGCGACGCCGAACAGGACCACGGCCCCGGCCGTCAGCAGCGCGTTCGGCCCGGCAAGCACCGGCGTGAAGTACAGCAGCAGCGTCGCGGCGAACATGCCGAGGCTGCCGAACCAGCGAACCGTCCGCACCCAGCCGATCCGGTCACCGATCACGCCCCACATCAGGTTGGTGAACACGGTGACCAGGTAGACCAGGCTCCACAGCTGCAACCACCGCTCCTGGCTGAAGCCGATGTCGCGGGTGAACACGATTGGCAGCATGACGATGAACCCGTAGAGCGCGAGCTGATTGATCATCCGCTGGACCATGCCGTAGGCGAGCTGGACGTTCTCGAACGGCATCCGGACGGTTTCAACGATCGTGGCACCGAGACCGCGCAGGGTGCGGTCACCGGAGATCGAAGGCCCACGGCCTCGCACGAGGAACGTCGCCATCACACCGCCGACGGCGATGAACGCGATCGCGCTCCACAGCGTGGCCACCGTCCCGATCCACGGGATCGTCAGACTCGGCAGGTACGAGCCGAAGACGCCGACGCCCAGCGAGTACGAGCACCAGAACCAGCCCATGGCCGACGACATCCGGTTTTGCGGCGCCGCGTAGGAGATCCACACGACGAACCCGAAGACGAACATCGGGTAGGCCACGGCCCGGATCGCGTACATCACCAGCATCAGCGTGTAGTTGTGCTGCATCACGCCGAAGGCGAGGAAACCCGCGTGGAACACGATCCAGCCGATCGTGGCCACCGCCATCACCCGTCGCGGCCCGACGTACTCGGCCAAGATGCCGGAGACGAACGCGGCGATCGCGACGACCAGGCCGTACACCGTGAGCAACGTGCCGGCTTGGGACGTGCTGAAGCCCGCCTGGGTGACCAGGTAGTCGGAGAGGAAGGCCTGTTCCAGACCGTCCCCGGTCATGAAGAAGGCGATGGCGACATAGCCCCACAGCAGTGCTGGGGACATGCCGAGGAACGAGCGGGAGGCCGACGGCGATGTCGGTGTCATGCAGGTGCTCCTTCTGGGGGTACGAAGCCGAGCGTTGTCACGCTGCGAGACACTGCGACACATCTTGTTAGAATTTGTTAAGAGGTGTTCGCAATGATTTTTGTGCCTGCGCACAGCAGCACCCCGACTTCTCGAGACCGGTTCGACCACCACAGCCCCTCCAGGAATCGGGGGCTGCGGACAGGCGAGGACGAACCGGGAGGCCTCCGCCGCGCGGTGAGGCCTCACCCTCACGACTCGTTCTGGGTAGATCGGCAGCCTTCGGAGGTCGTCGGCTGCCGCACGCAGTCGATGGCCACCGTGGATAAAGGGCGTTGAAGCCGCGGACCGGGAAGCCCTCTGGCCGTCGTGCAGTCCGGAATCACACAGTCGAATTCGGCGTGACCGGTTCCGAGGTTTCCCGACGGCGGGACCAGCGCAGGAGAAGCGGATTGCGTGGTCAGCGTGTGGAAGCTGGCCGAGACGACGATCGCACCGCAACGTCGGAACACCCGTCCCCGAGCACACCCTGGCTGGCTAGCACCGCCACCGACCCCTGAGATCGGTGTCCTGGCCAGACCCCGCGATCCTCGACCTCCGGAACCCAGCCCACGGGCTGGACTCGGGCTAGGTGTGCTTGTCACGAAAGGACAACCGGCAGCCGCAGTGCCCGCACAGTTGATCGAGGCTGGCCTGTCCGGTTCGGACGCCGCGGCTGACCTCGCGAAGCCGGTCGGTGCCGACCTCGGCGACTCCGAGCTCGCGCAGTTCGGCGACGGCCTGACCCGCTGGCCTCCTGCACTCCCTCGAGCCGAAGATCGTTGATCCTCAGCTCGTGCCTCTCGGCATCAGCGACGTGCGAATTCATCCCGCGCATCCGGCCGGATGGCCGACGGGCTCCCTCAGTCTGCTTCGGCGACGTTCCGATTCCCTCCCCACATCGTTCACCGTGCGCGGCAGCCCGAGCGAGTTCGCGTCGCGCAGTGCGGCTGGAAGCAGCGCGTCCGGGTAGTCCTGGTAGCTGACCGGCAGCAGGAAGCGGTCGATCGCCGCCGTCCCGACAGAGGTAACCCGTCCCGCGCGCTTGCCTGCGTGGGCGACGAGGTTCGGCAACCGCGACGTCTCGGGGTCGTGCCGGCGACGGTGCGTTCGCGGGCCGCGGCCGCGGGCGGCGGTGCGGCTGAGCGAGCCGGCGCTTGCTGGCTCACGTCCAGCCGCCGCTGCGGCGGTGGCTCGGCCATGCGGTGTGGGGACTATCGGCTCTGGCTATAAGCCTGACTCGAGATCCGGCCTTGTTGCCCCCGTCGATCACCGGTGAAGTTATCGCAGCGCAGCGCCTGTCAACGACGTCAAAGCCACGACGGAGGCTCACATGGCATCAGCCGAGATCAGGACACCGGTGGTGTCACCGCCGCTTCCCTATCGGGATCGCAAGGCCTGGGGTGTCGTCGTCCTGCTCTTCGCCTTCTTCACCCTGAACTTCGCTGACAAGGCAGCGGTGGGGTTGGCGTCGCAGCAGATTCGCCATGACCTCGGACTCAGCGCCGGCGACTTCGGTCTGATCGGCAGCGCGTTCTTCTGGTTGTTCGCCGTCGGCGCGGTGGGGTTGTCCGCAGCCATGCGCTGGATCTCCGCGAAGTGGGCCGCAGCCATCCTCATGTTCACCTGGGTGGCGAGCATGCTGCCGCTCGCAGTGCCCACGACGTTCGGCGTGCTGCTCGTGTCGCGGATCGTGTTGGGCTTCTTCGAGGGGCCTGCGCACGCGCTGTGCCAGAGCGTCGTCGCCGACCGATTCCCGAAGGAGAAGCGCGCGTTCGCCGGATCGATCGTCAATGCGGGGTCCTCGGTCGGCCCGCTGATCTCCGCGCCGGCGTTGACCTGGGTGATCGTCTCGCACTCCTGGCACGCCGCGTTCCTCGTGCTGATCGCGGTCGGCATCCTCTGGCTCGTCGTCTGGCTCTGCTACGTCGAGCGCCAGCCGCTGCGCAGGCGCCCGGTGGCCGAGGATGTCGAAGCGGACCCGAACGGCCACATCGACGTGCCGTTCCTGCGGTTGCTGCGGCTGCCCAGCTTCTGGGGACTGAGCCTCATGTCGTTCGCGGGCTACCTCATCACTTCGCTGAAGGTCTCCTGGTTGCCCGCCTTCCTCGGCGAAGGTCTCGGCTACTCGCCGACCACCGTCGGGTGGCTGGTCACCTTGCCCTACGCGACCGCGATCGTCGTCCTCCTGTCCAGCGGTTACCTTTCCGGACGGCTCCTCGCTCGAGGCTGGAGCTCACGAGCCGCTCGCGGCTACTTCAGCGGCGCCCTCATCGTCTTCGCGGGACTGAGCATGATCGCGTTCGCGCTGGTCGGACCGGGAACGCTCCAGCTGGTCCTGGTGATCTGCACCTTCTCCATCAACAGCGTCGCCTTCTCGGTCGCCTTCGCAGGCGCGTCCGACTTCCTCCCGCAACGCCAGCGCGCCGCGTTCTTCGGGTGCGTGATCGGGTTCTACAGCATCGCGGGAATCATCGCCCCCTACGCGCTGGGGCTCATCGTCCAAGCGGGACCGACGCCCTCCGCGGGCTACGCGAACGGGTTCCTCGTCGTCGGCATCGCCATCTGCGCGTGCGCCGCGGTCGGCGCACGCCTGCTGAACCCGGAGGCCGCCCGCCAGGCGCTGGAGGCCGAGACCGCGAGGAGGGCGTCATGATCGAGGCACCGCTGAGCGGGATCCAAGTCGTGGACCTGGGCCAGTACATCGCCGCTCCTGGGGCCGGACAGCAGCTGGCCGACTTGGGCGCCGAAGTGATCAAGGTGGAGAGCCTCACCGGCGACCAAGCGCGCTCCGTCGGTTCGTTCGGTGAGGCGATGCTGCACGCGAACAACCGCGGCAAGCGCAGCATCGCAGTCGACCTGCGTCGTCCTGAGGGCTTCCGGATCGTCGACGACCTGTGCGCAGGATCGGACGTGCTGCTGCACAACTTCCGGCACGGCTCGGCCGAACGCCTCGGCATCGGGCCGGAGCAGGCGCGCTCGCGCCACCCGCACCTGGTCTACGGGTTCGTCACCGGATTCGGCACCCGCGGCCCCTCAGCGGGACGAGCGGGCCTGGACATCGCGGCCCAGGCCGAGTTCGGGGTCATGCACACCACCGGCGACGCCAGCGGCGAACCGCAGCGCGTCGGCTTCACCATCGCCGACGTGCTCGCCGCGAACGCCCTCACCGCCGGGGTTCTCGCCGCGCTGGTCCGCCGCGGACGAACCGGTAACGGCGCGCTCGTCGAGACCTCTCTGATGGAAGCGGTGGTGGCGGCTCAGGCCACGCAATGGACGGGCTACCGGCTCACCGGCGAGGCGCCCCGGCGGACGGGAAACGGCCAGCCCGCGGTGGCACCCGCCGCGGATCTCGTGCAGACCGTCGACGGCGCCGTCGTGGTCTCCGCCTACACCGCCACCAAGTGGGCAGCTCTGTGCTCGGCGATCGGCAGACCCGAACTCGCGTCCGACCCGCGCTTCGCGGACAACGAGTCGAGGGTCTCGAACCGTTCGACGCTCAGGGAGGTCTTGAGCTCGGCGCTCGGCCACCTCACCCGTGCCGAAGCCATCGCACTTCTCGCTGCGCGCGGGATCGTGTGCGGCTCGGTGCGGTCGTTCGACGAGCTGGTGAAGGATGCGGACCTCTCCGCGTCGGGCCTTCTCGTCCAGCTGGACGAGCTCGGGATCGACGCCCCGGCAACGCCCTTTCAAGTCGACGGGACGGTACGCGGCCGGACATCGGCCGCGTACCGGCTGGGCGAGCACACCCGCGACGTGCTGCGCGAACTCGGGCGCAGCGAAGACGAGATCAACCGGCTCGCGGACGACGGCGTCGTCGGCAAGCCGGAGCAACCACGAGAGAGGGAGACACGATGAGCCGCAACGCACCCGACTTCGAGGACTACTTGCGCACGATCGCCGAGTTCACCGAGGACGAGCTGATCCCGTCCGAGCCCGAGATGGTCGCCGCAGGTGCGGTTCCGGATCGGCTCGTGCGGCGCATGGCCGAGTTGGGGCTGTTCGGCATCTCGATCCCACCCGGCTACGGCGGGTTCGGCTGGACGATGGAACAGCAGGTGCTGCTGACGTTGGAGTTCACGAGGGCGTCGTGCGTCTACCGCTCGCGCTTCTCGACCGTGATCGGGCTCTGCTCGCAGGCGATCCTCGATCACGGCACGGAGGAGCAGCGCCGCGAGATGCTGCCGGACATGGCGGCCGGCCGGCAGGTCACGTCGTTCGCGCTGTCGGAGCCGGAGGCCGGCTCGGACGCCACCAATGTGCAGACCACTGCCCGGCGCACCGGCGACGGGTGGGTCCTGGACGGGTCGAAGCGCTACATCACCAATGCGCACTGGGCGGACACGCTGCTCGTCTTCGCCCGCACCGACGACGCCGAGGTGTCCGCGTTCCTCGTGGACCGGAACGCGCCCGGCGTGTCGACCCGGATTCCCGACCTCATGAACGGCCACGCCGAAGGCCCCGTCGGCGAGATCGACCTGGACTCCGTGGTCGTCGCCGAGAACCGGTTGCTCGGCGGGGTGCCGGGCACCGGGGTCGCGGCCGCGATGCGCGGGATCAACCACGCCCGGCTTCACGTCGCCGCCACCTGCGTCGGCCAGGCGACCCGGATGCTCGAGGAGGCCACTCGACACGTCCAGGAGAGGCGCCAGTTCGGCGCACCGCTCTCCGAGCTCGGCGTCGTGCAGGCCCAGCTGGGCCGGTGCTACTCCGAGATGGAAGCCGGGCGCGCGCTCACCCTCGACGCAGCACGCGCGTTCGACGCCGGAACCATTCCCCGGCACCGGATCTCGGCGGCCAAGCTGTACTGCTCGGAAATGGTCGGCCGGGTCGCTGACCAATGCGTGCAGCTGCTCGGCGGGAAGGGCATCGTCGGACCGCACCCGGTACCCCGGATGTGGCGCGACGTCCGCACCCTGCGCATCTACGAGGGCGCCTCCGCCATCCACGAGCGGAACCTCGGCCGCGCGATGACCCGGTCTGTCGCGGCGGACGGAGTGCTTCCCGACAGCTACCGCGTACGTTAGGGCTGGTCCGCGCGATCGGAGGAGGGACGATGGAACTGCGCCAGATCGAGTACTTCCTGGCCGTGGTCGAGCACGAGGGGCTCAACCGCGCCGCCCAGCACCTCTACGTCTCCCAACCGGCGCTCTCCCAAGCGATCCAGGCGCTCGAGCGCGAGCTCGGCGTGGAGCTGTTCCAGCGGGTCGCGCGGCGCAGCCTGGCCCTGACCCCGGCGGGAACGCTGCTGGTTCCGAAGGCGCGCGCGATCCTCGACGACGTCGTCGCCGCCCGCGACGCGCTGAGCGCGGCCCGAGGCCTCGAGGCAGGCTCGGTCTCCATCGCCACGATGCCGGAGATGTCCAGCGATGCGGTCGCCTCCTGGATCACGTCGTTCCGCTCCCGGTACCCGGACGTGCGGCTGGACATCTCCGAGGTCCCCGGCGTCCGGGACCTGTGCGGCGAAGTGGTCACCGGACGCTACGAGCTCGGGTTCACCACCCGGCCTGTCCCCACCAAGAGCCTCGAATTCGTCGAGCTCGGGGTGCAGCGGCTGCTGCTGGTGATGCCGCCGGGTTCTCCGGCACCACCGAGCGGGACGCTACCGCTCGACGCCCTCAGCGACCTGCCGCTGACGATCTGCTCGCTCGCCCAGCGCGAGAACGACCGCGTCGCGACCGCGCTGCGGGACGTGGGGGGCGAACCGCGGCTGATCGCGAGCATGCCCAACCGCCACGCTCAGCTCACCCTCGTCCTCGGCGGCGGAGTGCACGCATTCCTCCCCCTGCGGATGGCCGTCCAGGCACGACGGCTCGGCGCCGTCGTGATCGAAACCGAGCCGCTCGTGTCGGTGCCCTTCGGCGTCGCGCACCGGCGTGATGCGCTGAGCCCGGCAGCCCAGGAGTTGGTGCGCCACTGCAAGGCCACCCTCGACACCTGGTACGCGGCCATCGCCGAAGCCCGGACCCAGGGGGCGGGCCTGATCGACGCGGCCGACGCCGCCTACGACGACGTGCACCTCCCGATGAATCCGGGTACTGCGTGATCTCCAGCGTCTGAGCAGCAACCCCGTCGTCGCGCTGCGGTCGAAAAAGACCTCGTCAAGGGCACGACCGGGTCGGTTTCGCCGCGGCTCCCCCGATCCAAGTCGCCGGGCTCAACGACCGTGGCGCGGACGCCGTGGACCTGGGCGCTTGTCGACGAGGACGACGGCAAAAAGGCCCTGTCTCAGTGCGCAATTCACCCTCAGGTTCGCGCCGTCCTGCACGGCAGCGCCACCGGGGAAGCCGAGGACCTTCCCTGCGCTCCGCACCCGACGGTGGTGGCGGCGGTCGCCGCCACCACCGGCCGGACCAAGGCGGGCAGGAAACCGAAGCGCCGCCGCAGCAACCCACCCCATCACCTGCCCCGTCCTGGCCCGCGCTGTGATCAGCAGACCAGCCGCATCCGCCACTGCGACGGGTCGCACGCTCTCTCAGCCCAGGCGCTCGGTGATCTCCGCGGTGAGCTGCGGGGCGACCTCGAACAGGTCACCCACCACGCCGTAGTCGGCGATCTCGAAGATCGGCGCCTCCGGGTCCTTGTTCACCGCGACGATCGTCTTCGACGTCTGCATGCCCGCCCGGTGCTGGATCGCACCGGAGATGCCCAGCGCGACGTACAGCTGCGGCGAGACCGTCTTACCGGTCTGACCGACCTGGAACTGGTGCGGGTAGAAACCGGAGTCCACCGCGGCACGCGAGGCACCCACAGCGGCACCCAACGAATCGGCGAGCTTCTCCACGACCTCGAACGACTCGGCCGAACCCACGCCGCGACCACCGGAAACCACGATGCTGGCCTCGATCAACTCCGGACGGTCCCCGGCCTCGACGGGCTGGCGACCGGTGATCCGGGCGGCTTTGGCCACGTCCTGGACGGGAACCTCGACGGCCACCTCGGCGGCGGCACCGTCGGCGGCTTCAGCCTCAATCGCACCGGGCAGCACCGTGATCACCGGGGTGCCCGTTGCGACCTTCGCCTTCGCGTCGTAGGTACCGCCGAACAACGAGTGCGAACCGACGCAATCACCGTCGAGGTCGACGACCCCGGACAGCAGGCCGGAACCGAGCCGCACGGCCAGCCGCCCGCCGATCTCCTTGCCGTCCACCGACGCCGGCACGAGCACCGCCACCGGGCTGATGCGTCTCACCAGGTCGGCCAGCACATCCACCTGCGGCGTCACCAGGAACCGCGACGCCTCCTCCGACTCCGCCGCATACACCTTCGCAGCTCCGGCCGCCGCCAGATCTCCGATGACCTTGTCCGCGGTGCCGGGCTCGCCGACCACCACCGCTGACGGCTCACCGATCCGGCGGGCTGCCGTCAGCAGCTCCGACGTCACCTTCTTGATCTCGCCATCCACGTGATCGACGAGGACCAGGACTTCAGACATGACGCATTCTCCTCGCAGCACGAACGATCTTCAGAGCAGCTTCTCCTCGACCAGGAACCGAGCGACCGCGGAGCCACCGTCGCCCTCGTCGGTGACCTTCACACCAGCGGCCTTCGGGGGCTTGGGCGCCGAAGACACCACCTTCGAGGCAGCGTTGCCCAAACCGACCTCGCTCGCATCGATCCCCACGTCCACCAGCGTCAGCAGGCTGATCGGCTTCTTCTTCGCGGCCATGATGCCCTTGAAGGAGGGGTACCGGGGTTCGTTGATCTTCTCCGTCACCGAGATCACGGCCGGGAGTTCCGCCTCGACGCCGACGATGCCCGCATCCGTTTCCCGTTCGACCGAGATCGCCGAACCGTCGGTGGTCACCTTGCGGGCATAGGTCAGCTGCGCCCACCCGAGCACCTCGGCCAACATCGCCGGCACCGCACCGACCCGTCCGTCCGTCGCCTCGTTACCCGCGATGACCAGATCAACCGCTCCGACCGCGCCGACGACCTTGGCCAGCGCCTTCGCGGTCTGCACCGCGTCGGATCCGCGCAACGCCTCGTCGCAGAGGTGCACGGCCTTGTCGGCACCCATCGACAGGCCCTTGCGGACCGCATCCGCCGCCGAATCCGGCCCCATGCACACGAGGGCGACTTCGCCGCCCTGGGACTCCTTGATCAACAGTGCCTCTTCCACGGCCCGCTCGTCGATCTCATCCAGCACAGCATCCGCCGACTCGCGATCCAGCACGTGCTCACCCGAAAGCCTCCGCTCCGAATTCGTATCCGGAACTTGCTTCACCAGCACAACAACGTTCATTCGAATTGATCCTCACCTTCGTTTCCCATGTCGGGTTTCCGGCCGCGCACGACCGCACTTCGGCTCGCAGCCGCGTCACGCAGTCCCAAAGTTCCCGGGGATCAACGAAAACGGGTTCTCCCCAGCCAGCACAGAGGGCGAGCGCCTCAGCGCTACAGGCTTGAGCAAGCGCTCGTCCCAGCATGAGCCGCGCGATCTTCAGCTCCCGTTGAACGTCTTGCCCGCAGCGGCCAGATCCTTCAACAGCTGAGCAGGTTCCCGGTTTCCGTCGGTGAATTCGCGCAACGCTTCGACCACCTTGTCCAGCCCGAAGGTGTCGGCGTAGAACATGGGGCCACCTCGGTGCCGGGGGAAACCGTAGCCCGACACGTACACCACATCGATGTCCGAGGCACGAACAGCGATGCCTTCGTCCAGAATCCGAGCACCTTCATCGACGAGCGAGAAGACCAGTCTCCGCACGATCTCGTCACGCGCGAGTTCCGTTGAAGGCGCTTTCTTCCGTTCGCTGTGGGCAGCCAGCAGCGCATCGACCGCAGGGCTGGGCTTCGGCTCTCGGCTACCAGGTTGGTAGTCGTACCAACCGCTGCCGGTCTTCTGCCCGAACCGGCCCATCTCGCACAGAGCATCGGCGATCTCATCCCGGGGGAAGTCGGGGTCCTCCGCGTAACGGCGCTTGCGCACCGCCCAGCCGATGTCGTTTCCAGCCAGGTCAGCCATCCGGAAGGGACCCATCGCGAAGCCGAAGTCCTCGAGCGCGGAGTCGATCTGCGCGGGGGTAGCGCCCTCCTGCAACAGCTGACTCGCCGCTGCGCGGTACTTGGCGAGCATTCGGTTCCCGATGAAGCCATCGCAGACGCCGGAGACCACGCCGGTCTTGCCGATTCGCCGGCCGACCTGCATCGCGGTCACCAAGACGTCGTCCGCGGTCTTCTTCCCGCGCACGACTTCCAGCAGCTTCATGACGTTGGCCGGACTGAAGAAGTGCATTCCCACGACATCGTGCGGACGACTCGTCAGTCCTGCGATCGCATCGACATCCAGGGTCGAGGTGTTCGACGCCAGGATCGCACCCGGCTTCATCACGTCGTCCAGCCGCGTGAACACGGAACGCTTGACGTCCATGTCTTCGAAGACCGCCTCGACGACCAGGTCGCACTGCGCGATGTCGTGGTAGTCGAGCGTCGTAGCCAGCATGCCCAACCGGTTCTCCGCGATGGCCGAAGTCAGCTTCCCCTTGTCCACCTGGGCCTGGTAATTGCGCCGGATGGTGGCAAGTCCCCGATCGAGCGCCTCCTGCGAGGTTTCCAGCACCGTGACCGGGATCCCGGCGTCCAGGAAGCTCATCACGATTCCCCCACCCATCGTGCCGGCACCGATGACCGCCACCTGGTCCACCGGCCGGGTCGGCGCGTCTCCATCGACGCCGGGAATCTTGCGTGCCAGACGTTCGGCGAAGAAGACGTGGCGGAGGGCATGTGATTCGTCACCCCGCACCAGTTCGAGAAAGGTCTGCCGTTCCGCCGCCACACCGTCCTCGAAGGACGAGGTGGTCGCCTTCTCGACGAGGTCGAGTGCTGCGAGCGGCGCGTGGAATCCCCTGCTGCGACGTTGTGCGCGCTGCCGCGCTGCGGCCAGGACATCCGCGCTGCCCTCGGGGACCAGGAGGTCACGGATCAACGGAACCGGCCGCACCGCCGCCACCTCGGCCGCGAACCGCACAGCCGCCACGACGACATCGTGGTCCACGAGTCGGTCGATCAGACGTTGTCCGGTGGCGGAGGCCAAATGCCGGGCCGTGTGCGGCGTGCCGCTGCTCATCATCTCAGCAGCAGTGGCGAGGTCCAGCACTCTCGGAAGCCGCTGAGTACCGCCGGCTCCTGGAACCAAGCCCAGTGTGACCTCCGGCAGGCCGAGCCTGCTCGTCGGAGCGGCAACGCGGTAGTGAGCGCCGAGGGCGAGTTCCAGACCTCCCCCGAAGCATGTTCCTTCAATCGCCGCGATCACCGGTTTGGCAGCGTTCTCCATCTCCGCGATGAGCGTTCCCAGCGACGGCTCCATCCCCGACTTCGGGGTACCGAATTCCGAGATGTCCGCCCCTGCGGAGAACGACCCACCCCCTCCAGTCAGGACAACGGCCCTGACGTTCGCGTCCTCGAATGCGGCGCGCAGGCCACGTTGGACATCCGTCCGGATGGCGTGCGACAAGCCGTTGACGGGAGGATTGTCGAATCGAATGATCGCGACCGCATCCTCGACGGAGTAGTGGGTGGTCATGCGTTGAACCTCTTTCAATTCATGGATGGGGCGGACTGGATACCCTTGGGAGGACGCAGGCGAACTCGGATGCTGAGCGCTCTCTGCCAACGATCCTCAGCGATACGGCTCATCGCGACGCAGGTTCGCCCACGCATCGGAGTACTCCTGATCGAGCCGTTCGACGACCTCCGCGGCATGGCGCACCGAATCGACGGCACCGATGCCGTGTCCCGATCCCCAGACGTCGCGCCACGCCTTCGCCTTGCCTGTCCCGCCGGCCCAACTCACCGACTTGCGCTCCACATCGGCGAGGTTGTCCGGGTCGAGCCCGGTGGCTTCGATGCTGCCACGCAGGTAGTTGCCGTGGATGCCCGTGAACAGGTCCGACCCGACGATGTCCGAGGCCGTTGAATCCACGACCATCTGCTTGTACTGCGCGTCGGCGTTGGCCTCGTGGGTGGCGATGAACGCGGACCCGACGTAGGCGAGGTCCGCGCCGGCGGCGCAGGCGGCGAGGACCGAGCGTCCGTGCGCGATGGCACCCGACAGCAGGAGCGGTCCGTCGAACCAGGCACGGATCTCCTGGGTCAATGCGAACGGCGACTGCGCACCCGCATGGCCGCCGGCACCGGCGGCGACGGCGATGAGCCCGTCGGCGCCCTTCTCGATCGCCTTTCGTGCGAACCGGTTGTCGATCACGTCGTGCAGCACGATCCCGCCGTAGGAGTGGACAGCTTCGTTGACGTCGGGGCGAGCACCGAGCGATGTGATCACCACCGGGACCTGGAACTCCACCACCGTGGCCAGGTCCTCCTCGAGCCGGTCGTTCGTCCGGTGCACGATGAGATTGGCCGCGTAGGGGGCGGACGGCGTTTCCGGATGCTCGGCGTCGTGCTTGGCGAGCGCCTCGGTGATCTTCGTGAGCCACGCCCTCAGCTCGGCTTGCGGGCGGGCGTTGAGCGTCGGGAACGAACCGATGATGCCCGATGTCGATTGGGCGATCACCAATTCCGGCCCTGAGACGAGGAACATCGGCGAGGCCACGACGGGCAGTCGCAGTCGATCGCGCAGGATCGGGGGCAGGCTCAACAGGAGCTCCTTACGAGGGTGGTCGGCTGGGGAGGGCAAGCGGGACATCAGGGCGCTTCAAGAGTTCGACCACTTGCCCGCACGTCGTCGACACCGTTGCCCGGCCTTCGGACTCACAGTTCCCAAACGGGGTTCGGCGAACCGGGACATGGCCACGCCGTCGAGCGGCATCACTCATCGGCCCGCCCTGAGGTTCTCGAACACGGTGGCGTTGGCCATGCCTCCGGCCTCGCACATGGTCTGCAGCCCGTAGCGCAAGCCCTCCGCTTCGAGGTGGTGCAGCAATGTCGTCGCCAGCCGCGCCCCCGATCCGCCGAGCGGGTGGCCGAGCGCGATCGCTCCGCCGTTGGGGTTGACCCGCTCGCGCGAGGCTCCGGTCTCGGCGAGCCAGGCTTCGACGACGCTCGCGAAAGCCTCGTTGACCTCGAAGGCACCGATGTCGTCGAGGTCGAGACCGGCCAGCTTGAGCGCCTTGGCGGTCGCGGGAATCGGGCCGGCGAGCATCGTGATCGGGTCGTCACCAACGACGGTGGCGGTGTGGACCCGGGCAACCGGGGTCAGGCCGAGCTCGCTGGCGCGCTCGCTGGTGGTGACGAGCAAGGCCGCGGCACCGTCGGAAATCTGGGAGGCGTTGCCCGCGGTGATCCGCCCGTTCTCGTCGAAGGCGGGTTTGAGGCCGCTGAGGGCCTCGAGCGTCGAGTCGCGCCGGACGCCTTCGTCGAAGGCGAACGTCGTGCCATCGGCCAGCTCGACCGGCGTGACCTCGTTGGCGAACCGGCCGTCGTCGGTGGCCTGCGCGGCGCGGTGGTGCGATTCGAGGCTGTACTCGTCCAGCCGGGTGCGGCTGAGGTCGTAGCGCCGCGCCAGGATCTCCGCACCCGTGCCCTGGTTGAACTCGAAGTCGTCGTATCGACGGGCCACCCTGGGACCGAACGGGAGTCCGGGGCCGGCGTTCCTGGCCGAGCCCATCGGCACCCTGGTCATCGACTCGACACCTCCTGCGACCACCACGTCGGCGTGGCCTGCGATGACCGAGGCAGCCGCGAAGTGGATCGTCTGCTGGCTCGAGCCGCACTGTCGGTCGATGGTCGTGCCCGGGATCCGTTCGGGCCACCCGGCGGCGAGCACGGCGCTGCGCCCGATGTTGGCAGCCTGTTCCCCGACTTGGCCGACACAGCCCCACATGACGTCGTCGACGACGGAGACGTCTAGGCCGGTCCGGTGGACCAACGCGTCGAGCACGATGGCCGACAAGTCCACCGGATGGATGTCCTGAAGAGTGCCCTTGCGTCGCCCCACTGGGGTGCGAACTGCTTCTACGACCACTGCGTCACGCATAGATCTGTCCCTCATGGATCGTCTGGGCTTGCGGATGAGGAGGCTCGGGGTTGCCGAACCGACTGGTACGCGCCACTCCGACAAGGCCGTCGGTCCGCGCGCGTCACGCGAATCGGGCGCCGCACCTCGATCTCGCGCGGATGCACCCGACGGTCTGGCTCCACCGGGCAGGGGTCAGAGCCCGAGCGACTTCGACACAACGCTCTTCATGACCTCGCTGGTGCCGCCGAAGATCCGGGTGACACGAGCGTCGGCGTAGAGACGCGCGATGGGGTACTCGCGCATGAAGCCGTAGCCGCCGTGCAGCTGGAGGCAGCGGTCGATCACCCGCGCCTGCATCTCGGTGCTGAACAGCTTCACCTTCGCCGCGTCGGCCGCGCTCAGGATCCCGGCGTCGAGCTCGGCAAGAGCGCGGTCGACGAGCGCCTGGGAGGCCTCGAGCTCGGTCGCGCACTCGGCCAGCACGAACTTGGTGTTCTGGAACTCGGCCACCGACTTCCCGAAGACCTTGCGGTCCTTGACGTAATCGGTGGCGAGCTTCAGTGCCGCGGCAGCGGTGGCCTGTGCCGTCACCGCGATCGTGAGCCGCTCCTGCGGAAGGTTGTTGAGCAGCATCGAAAACCCGTCGCCCTCCTTCCCCAGCAGGTTCTCGGCGGGGACGCGGACGTCGTCGAAGGACAGCTCAGCCGTGTCCTGGGCCTTGAGACCGAGTTTGTCCAGGTTCCTCCCCCGGGTGAAGCCCTCCATCCCCTCCTCGACCACGAGCAAGGAGAGACCGTCGCGACGGTTGTTCACGTCGTTCGAGGTCCGGGCGACCACGATGACGAGGTCGGCGTTGATCCCCCCGGTGATGAAGGTCTTCGCACCGTTGAGGACCCAGTCGTCGCCGTCCCGGACAGCTGTGGTGGCCATGCCCGCCAGGTCCGAACCGGTGCCGGGCTCGGTCATCGCGACGGACGAGACCAGGCTGCCGTCAGCGAATCCTGGGAACCAGCGGCTCTTCTGCTCGTCGTTGGCGTACTCGAAGAAGTAGGGCAAGACGGTGCTCAGGTGGACCTGAAGACCGCCGAGGGTGGCCGCGGCGTAGCCGATCTCCTCGATGACGATGGCGTTGAACAGGAAGCTCTCGATCCCTCCGCCGCCGTACTCCTCCGGGACCTGGAGGCCGTTGATCCCGATCTCAGCGGTCTTGGCGAAGAGCTCTCGCGGGACACGTCCCGCCGCCTCCCAGTCGGGGAGGCTCGGCACCACCTCCTTGGCGATGAACTGGCGCACGCTGTCGCGGAAGGCGTCGTGGTCGTATTCGAACAGGTCACGCTTCATGTGGTTTCCTCGCTGATGTGCGATGACGAGCACGGCGGTGATTCGCTTGCTGCTGGGACTAGCGGTGTGATCAGTTGGAGACGCGAACGACACCTGATGAGGCGAAGCCGTCGATCGCTCCGGAGGAGTAGCCCAGCTCGGTCAGCAGGGAGACCGTGTGCTGTCCCAAGTCCGGGGCGCGATTGGTCGAGACCCGGGAGATGCTGCCGAGTTTCCAGGGCGAGCCGAGGGTGGTGTAGGAAGCGCCCGCCGGACCGGTGGCTTCCAGGAAGATCCCGGCGGCCTGGACGTCGGGATTCTTGCGGACCTCGCCGTAGGAGCTGACGCGACCGGCGACCACACCGTTCGGCGTCAGCAGTTCCATGGCCTCGTCAGTCGTCATCGTGGCGAAGGACGCGCGCAGCTCGGTCAGCAGCGCCGCCCGGTTGGCGACCCGCGCCTCGTTGGTCTCGAAGCGCGGGTCACCGGCGAGTTCGGGCCGGTCGAGCAGGCGGCACAAACGGTCGAAGTGCACGACTGAGTAAGCCGACACGACGATCGCGCCGTCCCGGGTGGGCATCACGTCCGCAGCGGGGGCCACGGTGGGCTGCCCGTTGCCCTTGCGCATGGGTTCCTGCCCGGTGAGCAGGTAGTCGCCCCAGTTGGGGCCCTGCAGGTGCACCGCGACCTCGAGCAGAGAGGTCTCCACCATATCGCCCTCACCGGTGCGCAGGCGTCGAACGTAGGCACCGAGGATGGCCTGGGCGAACACGTGAGCCGCCGCGGCGTCCACCACCGGGAACCCCACGCGCTGCGGCTCTCCGTCGGCTTCGCCCGTCACCCACATGATGCCGCTCTCCGCCTGTGCCGCGATGTCCAGACCGGGCCGGTGCTTCGACGGGCCCTGCAGGCCGAACCCGCTCACGGTGGCGTAGATGAGGTGCGGGTGCGCCGCGCGGACGGCTTCCGCGCCGAGGCCGAACGACTCCATCACGCCGGGCCGCAGGTTCTGCACGACGATGTCCGCTCGTGCGACCAGTTCTTGCGCGATGCGCTGTCCTCGATCGTCCTTAAGGTTCAGCGCGATGCAGCGCTTGCCGCGGTTGTAGGTCCGGAGGATCGCCTGGCCGTAGAGACCGATCAGTCTCGAGGATTCCCCGTCCACCGGCTCGACCTTGATGACGTCAGCACCGAGGTCCACGAGGGTCTGCGTCGCCGCGGGTGCGGCGATGAACTGCCCGAAGTCGACCACCCGGACACCGTCCAAGGGCTTGCTCATCGCGCGTCCCCTTCCACTCGCGCAGCCAGCCGCGCCACGTCCTGCTCAGGTCGGACGAGGAACGTGGCGGCCGCTCCGCCGACGGCCATGAGGATGCCGGTGAGGGCGAAGCCGTGACCGTAGCCGGTGATCTTGTCCGCAGCGATGCCGACGAAGTGCCCGAGCACCAGGGGCGCGATGACCCCGGCCAGGCTGTAGAACGCGACGAGTACGCCCATCACGGGCCCGCGCTTGCGCGGGTGGACGACATCGGCCACGGCTGTGAACGCCACTGCGTAGGCCGCCGAATTGCAGGAGAAGGCCAGCGTGATGAACAGCATCTGCGCCATTCCCGCGGGCAGGACGGTGAACGCGAACATCGACAGACCCGAGACGACGACCAATCCGCCGGCGAGCAGTCCCCGGGAGATCCGTCGCGGCACTCCCCGCGAGGTGAGCCGGTTGGACAGCAACCCGGATCCGATCGCGGCCACAGCCGCAACGGCGTACGGGAGCATCACCAACCTGCCCGTCGTGATGGTGTCGTAGCCCAAACCGTCCGACAGGTACACCGGTAGCCAGGCGATCTTCAGCGTGGTCGACCAGTACGAGAAGAACGTCAGCAGGGCGATCCCCACGACAGTGCCCGTGGTGAACAGCAGCCGGTACGGAGCCTCGACGACTCGTGCGTTCTGGAGCGAGGACGCATTCGCAGCTGACGGGGCGGGCGCCTCCTTGCCGAGCAGCGCCCACACAACGGTCCAGACGACACCGGCTGCGGCGAGCACGCCGAACGCGGCGTGCCAGGACCACGTGACGATGACCCAGGTCAGCACGGGCGCGGCCAGCAACGGCCCGACCGACGCGCCGGCCGTGACCACAGCGCCGGGGAGCGCACGCTTCTCCGGTGGGAACCAGGAGTGCACGGCGTGGGTGGCCAGGGCGAAGGCCGGTCCTTCCGCGAACCCGAGGACGATCCTGCAGGCCAGCAGGAGCCCGAAGCTCAGCGGCCCGAACAGCGGAACCATGGTGAGGACCCAGACCAGCATCAGGCAGGCCAGCAGCCAGCGCAGGCCGATCCGCGAGGACAGAGCGCCGAGGACGACGGCACCCACCGCGAAGAGCCAGAAGAAGGCGCTCTGGAGGAGTCCGAACTGCTGCGGCGTGATGCCCAGGTCCTCCTGGATGGGCACGCCGGCGAACCCGAGGACTGCCTTGTCGGCGAAGTTGAGCAACATGAAGACGAACAGGAGGGCTGCGATCAGCCAGGCGCGCCCAGGTACGCGGTGCGCGCTCGCCGGTGCGACCGCCTCGTCCAGGGCGTTGGGGGTGTGAGACATGGAAGGGCTCCGATGGTCCGGGCGTGCGGGTCGGGTCTCAGCGGCCGGCGAAGACGGGCTCGCGCTTCTCGAGGAAGGCGGCGGCCGCCTCGCGGGCATCGTCGGAGTGGAAGCACTGCACCATCCGCTCAGCTTCGGCGAGCAGGTAGTCGCCGAGCGGTGTGACGGGGGCTCGAAGCAGGTTCTGCTTCATCGCCCTCAAGGCCAGCGGCGCTGAGCGGGCGATTCGTCGTGCGAGTGCGCGCGCGTCGTCGTGGAGGGACTCAGCGGGGGCGGTGGAGTGCACCAGCCCGAGCCGGTGGGCGTCGGCCGCGGTGAGCTTTCCGGGGGTGAGGAACAGCTCCCGGGCGCGGGCAGCGCCGAGCATGTTGGTGATCAGCCAAATTCCGCCGAGGTCGCCCGAGAGCCCGGCGTTGAGGAAGGCGGTGCTGAACACCGCGCGGTCGGAGGCGATGCGGAAATCCGCTGCTGCGGCCAGCGACAGGCCCGCCCCGGCACACGCCCCGTCGATGGCAGCGATGGTGACCTGGGGCATCTCGTGGAACCGGAGAAGCATGGCGCCGGCCTGCCGCAACCGAGTGGTGTCCCCGGCGACCGAATCACCGCGCAGGGTGCGGGACTCGGGAGGAGCGCCGAGGTCGGCGCCCACGCTGAAGTCCTTCCCCTCGCCGGACAGGATCACCACCCTGACCTCCGGAGAGCGCGAGATCGTGGCCAAAGCGGTCTCGAGCTGCTCGAAGATCGCGGCGGACACGGCATTGCGCCGACCGGGGTTGTCGAGCGTCACCAACGCCGTGGTGCCTTCGACTGAGTAGTGGACCTGCCCGGCCATAGCTCCTCCTCGAATGGTTCTGGCTGACCACCATGAGGTGGCGCGCATTCATTGAAGAGGCCATCGACCGAGTAGTTCAAAGACCAATTTCCGCCCGCATCGGGTGGGATCACCTATACGTTGGGGCGAACATCGGCGCTGCGGCGGTTGCGGTCCCGCAACCGCCGGTCCGCCTCGGTGCTCGCCAGTGACGCCGCCTCGATCACCGAATGCCCCTCGGCGATATGGCCCGCGAGAAGGTCCTGCCACCCCTGCAACGATCGTCGTGAATAGCCGAGGAATTGAGCGGTCGGAGCGGTCAGTCTGCCGGGCCGGAACACCACGCCGAAGCGGCGCGAGAACGCGGGCGAGAGCTCGCGGACCACACCGCCACGATGCCGGAGATCGAGCGCGATCCGGAGCGGGATGATCGCCGCACCACCGCCGGAAAGCACCATCGGCCCCACAGCGCCGCGCTGGGGGACCTCCAGCGCCACGCGCGGCTCGACCCCGTGGCTCCGGAGCGTCAACTCGATGTGGTCACGGGTGGCGGTCCCCTTCCCGCTCATGACCAACGGCACGTCGGCGAGCGCCCCCACCGGCGTGGGATTCGGCCAGAGGTCATCGGTGCCGGGCGGGCAGACCAGGACGAACCGCTGGCTGCCCAGTTCCTCGCTGTCCAACTCGCCGACGATGGGCGTGGGCAGGAAACCCAGCTCGCACGCCCCGGAACGAACGACGTCGACCACCTCGCTCGCCTCATCGCGCTCCTCGATCCGGAACCGCACGTTGTGGTGCCGCGCGCGGAATCTCGCCACCCACACCGACAGCGGATCCGTGGACATGTCGGAGAGCGCGGCAACATCGATGCGTCCGCTGCTCCCCTCCCCGATGCTGCGCACGGCGTTCTCAGCCGACTCCGCTTCCCGGAGGATGGTCCGCGCGGGCCCGATCAAAGCCTCCCCCGCAGGCGCCAAGACCAAGCCGCGGCCCACGCGGTGGAACAACTCCGTACCCAGCTGATTCTCGAGCCGACGAACCGCCTGCGACAACGACGGCTGCGCGACCCTCAACGCCGCCGCGGCGCGATTGATCCCTCCATGGTCGACAACCGCGAGGAAGTACTCCATCTGACGCAGGTCCATGGGAGAACGTTAGGGCCTGACCTACGGATCTCGCCTACCGCCCGAGGAGAAACGCGGGATGCGGTTTTCGGCAACTCCCCGGCACCTCGTTGTCGGCCCGATGTCCGCCACGATCAGCGCCGCCCCAGCAGCCATGAGAACACAGAGACCAACATCAAGGACCAGCAGGACGCGGGCGACGCCGGGGAGTTGCCCGTCCTCTCCACCCACCTGCAAAAAGCCGGCTCGCGGCGTTGTCTGGCACTAGAGCAGCCCGCCGAGTCCCTTGCCGATGAGCACGAAGCTCAGCACCACGAGGACCACGGTCATGATGGTCTTGTTGTCACGGATGAGTCGCGCCTTCAGCTTCGCGAGCAGTTCAGCCATCGCGTCCTTGACCACGAGGTATCCCAACACGGGTGCCGCGACGGTAGATGCCGCGATGACCGTGAAAGCAGCGCCCGCGACCACGTTTCCGGCAGGCTGCAGCCCGGCATTGCTGGTCGTCAGCCCCGCGGCCAACATCAGCGCGAGGTTCTTCGGATTGGCCACTGCCAGGATCATCCCGAGGCCCGCCGCTTTCACGGGACCGATGGAATCGATCGCCGCCATCCAGCCAGGTAGCTGCGGTTCGTCACCCTGCCGGAGCCCGGTGTGGCCCTGATGCGCGGCGAAGACCAGCATGATCACTCCCAGCGCGAGTGTGAGCCAGGAGACTGCTGCGGGTGGTGCACCAGCCGCCCCCAGGCCCGTGACCTCGGCGAGAGCCCCGAACGCTACGACTGCCGTGACGATGCCGCCCGCCCAACCGAGCAGGAACCCGCTGCCCGTTGCGCCTGCACGCGGTGTCAGCAGCACGAGGATCACCGCGATGATCGGAAGCGGACTGATCGCCACGCCTGTGGCGAGCGGCAACAGTTCACCGATCACCCCACCCATGCCATCACCCCCTCACCGCGCATCCGGTTCCCGTTCAATCGGCATCGCCGCCGGAACCGGTCGACGGCCGCCTCGCGGTGACCTCGCGCACAGCGGTGTCGAGATCCGGGTGTACGTCGTGAACGAGGTCCGCGGGACCTGCGCTGCGCAGCACGTCTCGCACCTGTCCGACGTCGCGGGCCAGCAGCAACCGGACCCCCTTCGCGTCGAGATCGCGTGCGAGGGCGGCCAGCATCCGCGCAGCGGTGACATCCACGAACGGGACCGTCTCCACGTCGAGCACCACACCGCGCATGCCCGGTTGCTCCCCGACCTCTCGGATACCGCTTCGCACGTGCTCGGCGTTGGCGAAGAACAGGCCGCTCTCCACCCGGATCACGGACACCCCCTCGGTCTGCTCGGCTCCGGGATGGCGCGCGACATCCGCCCATACCTGTGTCTCGCCCGGGATGCGTCCGAGAATCGCGAGGTTCGGACGCGAAGCGCGGTACAGCAACAGCAGCGCGGACATCGCGATGCCGACGAACAGGCCGGCGAGCGTGCCGAAGACCAGCACACCGACCAACGCGGCCAGGGCCGCCAGGAAATCCGCCCGCGCGGCCACTCCGTAGATCGAGCCGAGACGGCGGGTCCAGACCCGGAACAGCTCGCGCAGGCCCCCCACATCGACCAGTTCGATGACGGCGGCGATCACCACAGCGGCCAAAACCGGTTCCGGCAACTGTTCGAACAAGGGCGTGAGCACCAGCAGCGTCACGATCGTCAGCCCGGACACCACCAGTCCGGACACCTGCGACCGGGCTCCGGCGGTTCCGTTGACCGCCGTTTTGGACAGGCTGCCGTTGACGACCATGCCGGACATCAGCCCTGCTCCGAGGTTGGCCGCACCGAGCCCCAGCAGCTCCCGGTTCGGGTCGACGTCGTACCCGGCTTTGGCGGCATAGGTCTTCGCCGCACCCAGGCCCTCGGAGAAACCGACCAGGACGATGCCCGCGCCACCGGCCACGAGCGCGAGGTAGTCGCCCAGCGCCAGCGCCGGAACACCGATGCTCGGCAGCCCGGGCTCGATGTCACCGACGACCGCCACACCGCGGTCCTCGAGTCCGAGCAGCACTGCCGCCAGGACACCGCAGGCCACCACGATCAGCGACGCCGGGACCAGCGGCAGGTAGCGCATGAACACGAGCACCAGCAGCAACGCCGGCACACCGACGGCCAGCGACCACCCGTTGACCTCCCCGAGATGACCGATCAGCGCCCACAGCTTCTCGAAGAACTCCCCGTCGCCACCGTCGACGCCGAGGAGCTTCGGCAGCTGGCCGACGATGATCGTCAACGCAAGTCCGACGATGAACCCCTTGAGTACCGGCTCCGAGATGAACCCGGCCAGAAAACCCAACCGCAGCAACCCCGCACCGACCGCGATCACCCCGGCCACCACCGCCAGCCCCGCCGTCAACACCACCGCGTCACTTCCCGGCCGCGAAGCAACCCCGGCGACGACCGCCGCGGACAACGCCGCCGTCGCCGACATCGGTCCCACCACCAGATGCCGGGAGCTGCCGAAAGCGGCGTAGAGCACCAGCGCCGCAGGCGCCGCGTACAAGCCCACCACCGGCGGGACACCGGCGATCGTCGCGTACGCCAGGGCTTCCGGGACCAGCACCGCCCACACCGTCATCCCGGCGACGACGTCCTTGCCCAACCACGCCGGCCGGTACCCGGTCAGCGACCTGAACACCAACACGGCCCCGATCCGAGTCGTTCACCAGGACCGGCGTCGCGTCACCGCGACACCGGAGATCATCGCGGTGATGGTCCACCCGATCACCAGGTTGAGCACGGCCGTGGCGATGCGCGTGTCCAGGCTCGCGTCCAGGCTCAACGGCAGCACGACCGCGATCACGACGAGCAGCAGCATGATCCACTGGAAGAACGAGAGCGCACGTGGCGTCGTGCGGAGCAAAACCTGCAGCAGCGCCGTGGCCACCACCGCGAGACCAGCCGAGCCCAGCGCATAACCAACGGTGCTGGCATCACCCCACGCACCGGCTTCCTTCGGGGCCAGCACCTGAATCCCGAGAAGACGACGAATCACGAGGATCCCGACGACGGCCGTCAGAGCCGCCACCACCGCCGTGGCCAGACCACCGGACCACAAGCGCCGACTACTACCGTCCCGGTATCTCGCTTCCGCTGATCCACTCATGACGCTTCCGTTCGTCCGCAGGCCCTGGTCTGCGATTCGTCCACGGCTCACCGGCCACGTCGGCTTTCGCCTGGTTCAGGCCCTGGCGTCCTTGTCAGGAACGACGAGTGCGTACATCACCAGCACCGACAGCGCGATCGAGGTGAGACCCCAGAACGGGAATGCCGCGAGGAACATCACGTGCCCGATCGCGGCCAGGCCGGCCAGTCCGATACCGGCGATCCGCGCCCACTGCTGGCCGCTCAGGCAACCCGCACCGGTCAGGACCTGGACCAAACCGACCGCAATCCAGATCCAGCCCCACGCGGTGAAGTCGAACACCAGCAACTCGCCCGCCGCGACCACGTAGTAGTCGGGCCGGAACAGGGACGTGAGACCGGCGATGATGTTGAAAGCACCGGCGAGAACGAGCATCCAGCCGCCGAAAGCCAACCAACCCGACGACCCAGCCGACGATCGGGCCTGCGACACCGACCATTCCCCACCCTGCTCAGGTGCCTGCCGCTCGGTCCGCCCCGCGCCGCTGGACGCCCCTTGCTCCTCCGTACCCGGACTGGACATCTGCCTCGCCCCTCCGTCGCAGTGTTGTGCGGACCAGCATCGCCCGGCCCTGGTCATCTCGCAGTTCGGATCAACGGCGCTGCCGGTCGATGAAACGCGCCGCCGGCGAGCACACCTCCGTTGAGAATCGCGCCGAACGGGGTGAGCTCGACGGCCTTCGCAGCATCCGCGATCAGGGAGAACAACGAAGAACAGCCCCAGGAACCGTGGTCCGCACCGCGCGTCGCGACCTGGCAACAGCGGTCTTCTGCTTCGGTCAGGCGACGTCGTGATCCTCGAACACCTCGCGCAGCGCCTTCTCCTGCTCGTTCGACAGGTTCGTGTGGATCAGCTCGAAGTGCTCGCCCTCGAACCGCTCCTTGATGCGATCCAGCACCGCGTCGGCGGTCAGCAGGAACAGCGCGGAGGTGCCCGGAACGACCTTGTCCTGAGTCTTGCGGATGAAGTCGTCGTCGATGCCGACGTCGGTGAGCGACCCGGCCGCCGCCCCGGCCGCCGCGCCGAGGGCAGCACCGAGGATCGGCACGAAGAAGATCATTCCGAACAGCAGGCCCCAGAAACCACCGCTCAGCGCGCCTCCGGAGGTGAGGTGGTGCAACTGCCGGGTCTTCGGTTTCGAGGCCGACTCCGGCCAGGACACGGTCGCCGCGTCGTAGAGGGTGATCAGCTGCTCCTTCTGCAATTCCTGCAGCTTCTCCGAGGCGTCTTCGGCCCCGGCCGCGGTATCGAACTTCCAGACGGTCATCGTAGCCATCAGGGACTCCGTTCCGATGTTCGTCGACAGCGATGTTGCTCCAAAGCGTAGGTACGCCCGGTGGTGTCGCACTCCGAGACCAACGCGACCGGCTGGTCGACCAGGTATTTCACCGCTGAACATTCACCCGGTCGTGGCCGCTGGGATGCTGCGCACCGGGTCCGCAGGTGTCCTGCCGGAACAGATCGACCCGGAGCGCGAGTGCGGTCGAAGGGTCCGCTCAGGCCGAACAGCGAGGATCCACCATGGTGCCATCACGTCGTCGGAACCCGCGTGGGAGAACGAGTTCCGCCAACGGCACCGTCCTGTCCTCGAAGTTGTCCATAGCGGCATCGAGCGGGTGTCCGGCGAGCTGTTCTTGGCCGACCCCGCTCAGCGCTCCGCCTTCTGGGTCCTGCTGGTCGATCTCGCTGGTCCCCCTCTGTCCGTCGTCGGCCTCACGCTCGAGTCCGGCGCGTTCGCAGGAGAACCCCGATCAACAAGCCGACAGCTACCGAGATCACCAGGATCAACCACAGCGGTGCGGAGATCGTGAGGGTGAAGATCTCGATGCTCGTGCTCGCCCTGTTCTGCAGGATGAACACGAGCGCCAGCACCAACAGGGCGAGGGCGAACCAGACACGTGCGGGCACCGCGCGGAAGCGCTGGAGCATCGAAGAGCTGTTCACGAGACGACCTCCTCATCACGGGGAGCGCGCCACCGAACCGGCGCCGCGGCTGAGCGAGCGTGCCCGCTACCGATGGTCGCTCCGCAGCGCGCTCCCCGCTCCTCCGGTGACGTCCGCCTGCGCAGCCGGTGACGACGTCCTTCCGCCGCGCACCGGAACTGTCAGGATCCGAACAGGAGGCGTGATGTCCCGGAACTCCGGCGCGCGCACATCCGGGGATCGTCGCCAAGAACGCCTCGGTGCGGGGACGGTTCCCTTCGACGACATCCGCGACCTGGACAACGCCCGTCCGAGGGTTCCTGCGCACGGCGCCTGAGCCGTTGGTCCGCAGCTCCGACGGCGCCGTCATGTAGGACCCGGAGACCTACGGCCCTGGCGGTGACCGCCCAATGACCGGTGGCCTCTACACCCACAGCCACGCCGACCACTTCGGCGATGCCCGACAAGGGCAGCGCAGAGATCACCGGCAACGCAGGCGGCATCGCCGAGCTCTTCGCCTACCTCAGCGATCCCGACCCGAACTTCCGCACGGGGCGGGTCGCGGTCAACGGCGGTGCCTTCAACCCCACCGCCCCGTTCGGCGGGGCCGGAGCGGTTACGGCCGCGAGCTCGGCCGGTTCGGAATCGAGGAGTTCACCAATCCGACCTCGCTGCAGCTGTGATGGTGCTCTGAACCGCGCCCGGCGCGGTCACTGCGCCTGCCGTTGGCTAGACCGATGTGGATCAGGTCGTCAACTGCATGGGGTTTGGTCGGGTGGTCAACGCGTGGTCGTTGACCACCCGACCGATCTTGAGGTGTCGAGTGCCTCGTGCGCGGACCGTGCGAATCAAGGTGTGACGATGGTGGACCGAAGACCTCCTCCTGCTCGATCGTGGTCCCGGCCTCAGCGACGAGCACGGTTGGTCGCACGAAGAAGCCCCGAGGCAGACCGTCGGGCTGGGGCACGCCACCGGTCACCAGCTTGGCCCCCTCCTGCAGGGCGCCCTGGATGTAAGCACGCACCCGTTCCTGCTGCACTTTGCTGACGGTAGGTGTTCAGGGCGTGACGATGGGAAAATCCGGCCGGAACCGGTCGCACAGGCCGAAAAGCACGTGCACGGCCTCGCTGTCACCGCTGATGTCCATGTCGTCCGCGGGATCGCGCGTGCCGAGTGCGAGCGCGGCCAGGACCGTCCGATCCAGCCGCACCGTCGCGTCGTAGCCGTCGGACGGCACGCGGGAACTCCGCACCAGCACACCGTTGGCGACGTGCACGAAGCGC
Organism: Saccharopolyspora karakumensis; assembly: GCF_004349225.1. Taxonomy (NCBI): domain Bacteria; kingdom Bacillati; phylum Actinomycetota; class Actinomycetes; order Pseudonocardiales; family Pseudonocardiaceae; genus Saccharopolyspora; species Saccharopolyspora karakumensis. Next base: position 118,945 of record NZ_SMLA01000008.1, on the reverse strand, counting down.
AGCTCATCGGTGTCGGTCACCTCGAACAGCAGACGCAGGTCCTCGTGGGCGGCCTTCGGCCCGTTGAGGCGAATCGCGAGGTAGCTCAGCAGCATGTCGGTGGTCATGGCACCGAGAACGTCCTCGGTGACCGACGTCGTCGGCAGTCTCAGCGCACCTGTGCGCAGCTCGAGGGCACCGGTGAGGTAGAAGTTGCGCCACGGCGCGGATTCAGCTTGATATCCGAGCTGTTCGAGCGCGTCGGCTTGGAGCTCGCGCGCGGCGCGGTTGTCGGGCTCGGCGAACACCACGTGTTTGACCACCTGAGCGACCCAGCGGTAGTCGCCGTCGTCGAACGAGCGCCGCGCCTTCTCCAGCACAGCCTCCGAGCCACCCATGAACTCCAGGTACCGCTCGCCTGCTTCGACGGGCCCGTGCGGGTGGAGGTTCGCCGGGTTGCCGTCGAACCAACCCAGGTACTTCTGGTACACCGCCTTGACGTTGTGGTTGAGCGCCCCGTAGTAACCGCGATTCGCCCAGAACGTGGCCAGGTTCTCCGGCAGCTCGACCTTTTCGGCGATCTCGACCATGGTGTGGCCGTGCGCGGCCAGGCGCAGCGTCTCGTCGTGGACGTAGCGGTACAGGTCCCGCTGCCGTTCGAGGAATTCCTCGATGTTCTCCCTGCCCCACACAGGCCAGTGGTGGCCGATGAACATCACGTCGCTCTCGTCGCCGAACAGCTCGAGCGCCTCGTGGATGTAGTCGCTCCACGCGGCAGCGTCGCGAATCTCGGCGCCCCGCAACGTGTACAGGTTGTGCATGGTGTGCGAAACGTTCTCGGCCATGCACAGGGCGCGCAGGTCGGGCAGGTGGAAGTTCATCTCCGCGGGTGCCTCGGCACCTGGGGTGTACTGGAACGCGAAGCGCAGCCCGTCGAGCACGAGCTCCGTGCCGGACTCGCTGACCAGGTCGGTCGGTGCGAGCAGCGTCGTCGTCCCGTTCGACAGGCTGACTCCGAGCCCGGTGGAGACCTGGCCGAGCGGACCGGGCGGGATCCCGACGCCGTACATGTACTGGGCACGACGGGACATCGCGATGCCCGCGTAGACGTTCTCGCTGATCGCGTGCTCGAGGAAGCCGGTCGGTGCGACGACGCGCACCGCGCCGGAGGCGACCTCGTCGGCGGACACGATTCCCTTGATCCCTCCGAAGTGATCGGAGTGGCTGTGGGTCACCACCACCGCAGTGATCGGTTTGTCGCCGAGGTGCTCGCGCACCAGGCCCATCGCCGCGGCGGCCGCTTCCGCGCTCAGCAGCGGATCGACCACGACGTACCCGGTCTCGCCCTCGATGACCGTCATGTTGGAGAGGTCGAAGCCGCGAACCTGGTAGATCCCGTCGATCACGCGGAAGAGCCCGTGGTTGAGGTTGAGGCGCGCCATGCGCCACAGGCTCGGGTTGACCGTGCCGGTTGCTTCGCCGTCCAGGAAGTCGTAATTCCTCAGGTCCCACACGACCTGCCCGTCGGCACCGGTGATCACCGGCGGGTCCAGAGTCGCGATGAACCCGCGGCGCGCATCGTCCTGGCTCGGGTCATCTGCGAACGGCAGCCGGGAGAGGTCGGCGCGGTTGGCGGCCGCGGTGATCGCCGACGCGGGCTTGGATTCCGCACTCATGGTCAGTTCCTTTCCGCAGCCGCAGCGACCAGTTCGCGCTTGAGGATCTTTCCGGTGGCGGACAGGGGAAGGGCCTGTCGCAGCTCGACCAGGCGCGGGTACTTGTAGGCCGCCATGTTCGCCTGGCACCACTCGACGAGCTCCGCCTCGCTCGTCGAGGCTCCTGCCTCGGGCACGACGAAGGCCTTGATCTCCTCGCCGTGGGTGGGGTGCGGCACCCCGACCACCGCGACCAGGCTGATCGCGGGGTGGGTCATCAGGACTTCCTCGAGTTCCCTCGGGTAGACGTTGTAACCGCCCCGGATGATCATTTCCTTGGCGCGGTCGACCACCGAGAAGTAGCCGTCGGCATCGCGGTAGCCGATGTCGCCGGTGCGGAACCACCCGTTGCGCAGCACCTCCGCGGTGGCTTCGGGGCGTCGGTAGTAGCCCTTCATCACGTTGTGCCCGCGGATCACGATCTCGCCGCGTTCACCGTCGGGCACGGCGTTCCACTCGTCGTCGACGACTTTGACCTGCACACCCCAGACGGGCAGGCCGACGGTGCCCGGTTTGGCCGGCCGGTCGACCCGGTTGAAGGTCGCGACCGGGCTGGTCTCGGACAACCCGTAGCCTTCCAGGACCTGCACGCCGAACCGCTCGGCGAACCGGCACAACACCTCGACCGGCAGCGCGGAACCACCCGAGGTGGCCACCCGCAACGACCGGGCGATGGCGCCGAAGTCGAGCGCGCCCGTGGAGTCCTCGTGACCGAGCAGCGCCCAGTACATGGTCGGGACCCCGGAGAAGACGGTCACCCGCTCGCGCTGCATCAGTTCGAAGGCCTCACCGGCGTCGAACCTCGCCTGCAGCACGACGGTGGCGCGCGTGAGCATTCCGGTGTGGAGCTGGCAGGTCAGGCCGAACACGTGGAACAGCGGCAGCGCGATGAGGTGCACGTCGTGCTCGTGCGGGCCGAACATGCCTGCCGTCACCTGCGCGTTGTGAACGAGGTTCGAGTGCGTGAGCTCGGCGCCCTTCGGTCGTCCGGTCGTGCCACTGGTGTAGAGGATCACCGCGGTGTCCTCCGGCGCGGTCTCGACGCAGTCGAAGGTCTCCGGCTGGTCCGCAAGCAGCTCGGCGAGGTCCTCGACGACGAACAGGTGCTCGCACCCGTCCACGTCGGAGAAGGCCGCAGACACCTCGTCCGCGCCTGCGCGTCCGCTGGCGAACAACACCTTGGCGTCCGAGTCCCGCAGGTGGTAGGCGATCTCCGATCGCTTCAACAGCACGTTGAGCGGAACGACCGCACACCCGGCCTTCAACGCTCCGAAGTGGACGATCGGGAACTCGACGGTGTTCGGGCACCGCAGCGCGACGTGATCACCACGTCGAACTCCCCGGGAAATCAGCAGATTGGCGACCTGGTTCGCCGCGGCATCGAGCTCGGCGTAGGTCATTCGCTTCTCGCCGCTGACGATCGCTACGCGATCGGGCTTTTCACGGACGCTGTCCTCCAACAGGGCAGCAAGATTCAACATCAGTTTCTCCTCGAAAGCGTCAGATGGATCAGCGAAGCCGGTTGACGTCGCGAGCGTGGAGCCGAGCAGCATCGCGTTCCGGCCTGATCAGCGCCACGGCGGCCACTCCGCCGATGACGACGATCGCGGCGGTCAGGGTGAAGGTCGTTTCGTAGCCGTCCGCCGGAGCCGCGCCCGCGGCACCGACGAGCCGACCGGCGACGAGCGGCCCGATCATGCCTGCCAACGAGTACACGGCGACGAAAGCGCCGAGCACCGCTCCCCGGCGCCGCGCGGGGGACACCTGCCCGCACGCGGTCGTGGCGACCGTGAAGATGACGCCGGAGATGCCCAGACCCAGCGCCATCAGAGCCAGCTTCAGAGGGCCGGCAGGCACCTGGACGAAGGCCCACGTGCACACTCCCGAGACGATCATGACCGCCCCGCCGAGGCCGCCGCGCGCCCACCGCCCGGACACCCCGCGCCACATGAGCCTCTGGCTGACCGCACCCTGCACGACCACGGCGAGCGCACCCACGACCCAGGGCAAGGTCGTCAGCAGACCGGTTTCCGATTCGCTGTACCCTGCACCGGTGGTGAGGTACGGGGGCAACCAGGCGATCAACAGCGACAGCGACCAGTACGCTGCGAACACCGCCACCGCGCTGCCGATCCAGGTGCCCGTCGCCAGCACCCGCAGAGTCGACACGGTCGTCTCGGGCGCGGGCGACGTCTCGTCCGCACGCGGCTGAGCGGTCTCGGCACCGATCGGACCGTCCTTGCCCAGCGCGGCCCACAGGATCGCCCACAGCACGCCGACCGCGATGAGGGCGACGAACATCGATCGCCAGCCGAAGTGGATCATGAGCCAGGTGAGCGTGGGCGCCGTGATGATCACACCCAGCGACGGGCCGAGACTGAGCAGCGCGGCGGGCACGTTGCGTTCGGCGTCGGGGAACCACTTCTGCATGGCGTGGTTGGCCACGCCGAACGCCGGCCCCTCGGCAGCACCCAGCACGATCCGGGACACGAGAATGACGACGAATCCCGCGGTACCGAGCACCGGCAGCAAGGTCAGCGACCAGATCACCGCCAAGGCCAGCAGCACGGGCTTGGTCGCGATCCGGTCCACCAGGAAGCCCACAGCGAGGGCCGAAAGGCTGAACAGCAGGAAGAAGCCACTCGCGATCACCCCGTACTGCTCGGCAGAGATCCCGAACTCCCGCTGCAAAGCACCGGCAGCAAGCCCCAGCACGGCCTTGTCGCCGAAGTTGATGACCATGAAGACGACGAGCAGAACGGTCACCGTCCACGCTCGACGCCGGGAACCTGATCTGCTCGATCCGGCCGGTTCGGCCACCTGCTCCGTCGATTCGTTGCGGAACATCTGAAACTCCTGACTCGGACGCCGTCGAGCGGCGAGCATGAGAATTCGGGTCAGAGATAGCAGGCCGTGCCGTCGTACCGGCCTCGTCCGGTGATCGGATCGGCGATCACCCGGGGACCGCGCATCGCGGAACCATCGACCGGCATGGGTCGGGGTCCTGTGCCCTACGCCACAACCTGTGCTTGACACCACCGTAAGGCGGCGCGATGGTCCTCTCAATGAAGAATGTGCACAGTCGATGAGAGGTTGGTTGTGCGCGAGCACAACGCCACGCGATCGCCGATCGAGGACCGCCGATGACCGACGCCGACGCCATCCCACCGTCCGCCCATCGAATCCTCGACCGGGTCCAGAACCGGATCGCCACCATCGCCCGCGCCGCGACGGTCGACCCCGCACTGCAGAACCTCCCCACCGCCATCCGGAAGAGCGAGGTGCCGGAGACCGCGCGGCGCTACATCGCGCTCACCATCCGCGCCCTGCACGACGGCCAGCCTCTGCAGGACACCGACCTGCGGGGGGCTCAGGAACGCGGTTCCCAGCGAGCCGAGGACGGAGTGCCCCTGTCACTGGTGTTGCACAACTGGTTCCAGGGCGCCCACGTGTTCCTCGAGGCGTGCGCCGATGCCTCGGACCCGGAAGACGCGGAAGGCTTCAAGCACATCGCCCTGGCGTACTTCCGCCTGCACGAGAAGATGATCCGCACGGTGACGGACGCCTACCAGGACGAGAAGGCGGCGATCGCCAGCGAGGAGCGCGGAGCCAATCACGTGCTCGCCCGGCTGCTGGTGAACGGTCAGGACGGCAGCGGCGAGGCCGAGCGATTCGGCATCCGGCTCGCGGCATCCTATGCGGTGCTGGCTGTTTCGTTCGGTACGGCCACCGATGAACGAACCGGCGACACCACCGGACGCGCGGTCGCCGAGCGACGCAAGCTCCGTCGGATCAACCGGGTGCTCGGGCAGCACTCCCGCTTCCCGATCCTGGCGCTGCTCGAAGCGGACGGTGGCCAGATACTCCTTCCGCACGTCGGCGCGGACGCCTACAGCGACGCGAGCGACCTCGTCACCAAGGTCACCGCAGAGGCGCATGTCCAGCTCACGGGTGCGCTCGTCGACCACGCCCCATGCCCATCCCTGCCTCACTCCAGCGAGCTCGCCCAGGAAATGCTGAAGCTCGTTACCGCAGAAGAACGTCCGCCCGGGATCTACCGGATCTCGGACATCTCGCTGGACTACCACCTCACCCGGCACACGGCCGCCACCGAACACCTGCTGGCGCTGCTCACGCCGCTCGAGCCATTCCCCGAGCTGATCGAAACGCTCGAGCGCTACTACGCGCACGATCTCGACCGGGGTCCGACCGCACGTGCACTGCACGTTCACCCCAACACCGTGAACAATCGGCTCAACCGGATCGCGGAGCTCCTGGGAATGGACCCCAGCAAGGTCGACGGTGTCATGAAGCTCGGCGCGGCTCTCAAGGTGCGAAAAGCCACGTACGACTCGTGACGCCGGTCGGGACGCGGCTGCGCTCCAGCTGCGCGGGCGAGCGCGGTGACGCGATCCTGTTCAACAGCCGCGGGTGTACGTCGACCACCACCTCGGGGATGAGGATCGGCGTCACTGCCTGGGGACCGCCGGTTCACCGTCGGCCAGTGCGCCGACGCCGAAGACGTGGTGGCAGTGCAGCGCGAGTTCTAGGTGGGCACGGCGGCGGTCAATCGGGTGGCCGCGCAACTGCTCGGCCTGCCGAACGCGGTAGCGGACGGTGTTTCGGTGTACCCCGAGCGCCTTGCCGGTGCGATGGGCATCGGCCGCGTGGGTGAGGAACTCGTGCAGGGTTTCGCGCAGTCGGGTGGTGGCGTCGTCGGTGGCCGCGAGCGGCCCGAGTTCGCGTTCGACCATGGCTCGCATCGCGGCTTTGCCACCGACACCGGCCGCCAAGCAAGCCAGTTCGACCTCGGCATAGCGGGTGATGACCTGGTCCTGCGCAGCCGTGATCGCGACGGATTGGGCAGCCAGCGCCTCCCGATGGCTGCTGCGGAAACCGCCCACGCCCGCCGCGCTGATGCCAACAGCCGCCCGAACGCCTGGCCACAACGTTGCGGTGGCACGAGTTGCAGCGTCCGGAACCCCAGCGGTCACCGCCCAGCACCACAGACCGCGGGCGCCACTTGCCATGGTCAGCGGCCGCGGCGCGCCGAGCGCCTGGGCCAGCTCGGTAGCCGACCCTTCGAGCGCGCGCACGACATCCACTTCAGGAACCGTGTCGTCGGCCCACAGCACCATCGCGGTGTGGTGCCGGCGCAGCGACAAGCCGAGCTCCTGCGAAGCGATGTCCAGGTCGAGCAGGTCACCGCGCAGAACGGCGTGCACGGTTTCGGCGCGGCGTGCGAGCGCACCCCGCTGCCACTGCTCGCGCTCCTCGGTGTAGGTGCCGACCAGGGACTCGACGGTCGCGTCCAGCCACCGGCTGACCCGCTCCCAGAACTGCACCAGCACGGCTGCGCGCAGGTCGGCATCGGCGACTTCCTCGTCGAGCGTGCGGGTGATGTGAGTCCACACGGCACGCTGGGCGACGCGGTAGGTCTTGAGCAAGGCCGCCAGATCGATTCCCCGGCGGGCGACGGTGCGCGCGAGGTCGTAGGCCTCGGGTGGGGTGTGCACCTCGAACCGCTCGCGGTTGATCACGCTGAGGAACGACCGCCAGTGAGCACGGGTGCTGGCGTGCAGGTCCCGGCGGAGTTCTTCATCAGCGGCGTACTCGGGGACCTCCGCCAGCACCTCGTTGTCGACGATCGTGACCAGGTGCTCCAGCTCTTCCGGCAGCTGGACGCGCTTGCTGAAGCTCTCGATCCAGTCGGCGACAGTCGATTCCGCATCGTTGCGCATGCCCTCACCTCGCTTTTTGTACCGCTGCACAATGCACTCGTTCAAGGTTGGCGCGCAAGCCAAGAATGTGACCGGAGCCATATCTGATGCTGGGGCCAACATCTGCTGAACAGCACGTGGAGGCCAGTCGTGAGCGATCGGGAATCGGTCGACTACATCGTCGTAGGGGCGGGCAGTGCGGGAGCCGTGGTGGCGAACCGGCTTTCCGAAGATCCATCGGTGTCGGTGCTGCTGCTGGAGGCGGGGCCTACCGATGACGCGGACGAGATCAAGATCCCCGCGGCTTTCCCCGGCCTTTTCAAGACCAAGTGGGACTGGCACTACCAGACCACCCCGCAACCCGGCCTGGGGGGAAAGCGCGCGTTCTGGCCGCGCATGAAGGCGCTCGGCGGCTGCTCGTCGATGAACGCCATGATCTACATCCGGGGCAACCGCGCGGACTACGACGGTTGGCGACGTGACTTCGGCGCGACCGGCTGGGGCTACGAGGACGTGCTGCCGTACTTCATCAAGGCCGAGACCAACACCCGGGGAGCCAGTGAGTTCCACGGAGCCGATGGCCCCCTGCACGTGGAAGACCGCCGGTTCACCCATGAGCTGACCGACGCGTGGATCGCCGCCGCCGTCGACTCCGGGCTGTCCGCCAACGACGACGTCAACGGCCCCTCGCAATATGGCGTCGGCCGCTACCAGGTGACCTGCAAACGAGGTCGCCGCTGGTCCACCGCTGACGCCTACCTGCGGCCGGCAATGGCGCGCCCGAACCTCGAGATTCGCACTGGCGCGCAGGTCACCCGGCTGGTACTGACCGGAAACCGCGCGGCGGGGGTCACCTACCTCAAAGGCGGGCAGGAGCACACCACTTTCGCAGCCGGCGAGGTGATCCTCTCCGGTGGCGCGATCAACAGCCCGCAGTTGCTGATGCTGTCCGGCATCGGCCCCGCCGACCACCTGCGAGAGATCGGCGTCGACGTGGCGGTCGACCTCCCCGGGGTGGGGCAGAACCTGCACGACCACCCGGTGTGCCCGATCGTGTGGCGGACCAAGGGCACCACCGACATCGCCGCGGACCACAACAACCCGACGCGCCTCATGCAGTGGCAGGCACTCGGTCGCGGTCCGCTCGTGTCCAACATCGGCGAGGGCGGCGGGTTCGTCGCAACCCGCGACGGGCTGGAAGGCCCGGACATGCAGTTCCACGTCGTGGGCACCGGTTTCTACGACAACGGTCTCAACGAAGCGGTCGAGCGGATGTTCACCACGGGCGCGACGCTGGTCGACGTGCGCAGCCGCGGGCGGCTGCGGATCCGCTCGACGGACCCGCGCTGGAAACCCGAGATCGACCCGGCCTACTTCGCGGACCCGACCGACCTGACGGCGATGATCGCCGGGTTGCGGCAAGCGCACGAGATCGCCACGCACTCCCCGCTGTCGAAGTTCATCGACGGCAAGCACCCGCCGATCACCGACCACGACGACGAGGCGCTGCAGCGGTTCGTCCAGGAATGGACCCAGACGCTCTACCACCCGGTCGGCACCTGCGCCATGGGCACCGGCCCAAATGCCGTTGTCGATCCGGAGCTGCGCGTGCACGGCATCGAGAACCTGCGCGTGGCCGACGCGTCGATCATGCCGCGCATCACGCGTGGCAACACCAACGCACCCACCATCATGGTCGGCGAGAAGGCGTCCGACCTCATCACCGGCCACGGGCCGAAGTTCGCCGCGGCGGCCAAGACGAAGGAGAACGCCCGATGACGACCAGCACTCGCGACGAGCGAGCGACCGCCGACACCTTCGAGGTCCGCAGCCCGAGCACAGGCGACCTGGTCGGCTCATTCCCGACGCACACGGCCGACGATGTCGCAGCCACCGTGGCGCGTGCGCGCGTCGCCGCCGACTGGTGGGCAGGTCTGACCTTCGGCGAACGAGCCAAGCGGCTGGACCGCTTCCGCGGCATCATCGCCCGGCGTCTGGCACAACTGGCCGGGATCATGCACGAGGAAACGGGCAAACCGCACTCCGACGCCGCTCTCGAGGCCTCGCTCGCGCTCGACCACTGCGCCTGGGCGGCGAAGCACGCCGACCAGGTGCTCGGCAGGAGGAGGGCCGGCGTTGGCCTGCTGACGCTCAACCAGGCGGCGAGCGTGGAGTACCGGCCGCTGGGCGTGGTCGGCGTGATAGGCCCGTGGAACTACCCGGTCTTCACGCCACTCGGCTCGATCGTCTACGCGCTGGCGGCGGGCAACGCCGTGGTGTTCAAGCCCAGCGAGTTCACACCGGGAACAGGTTCCTGGCTGGTCGAGGCCTTCGCCCAGGTCGTTCCCGAGCACCCGGTCTTCCAGCTGATCACCGGTGACGGTTCCACCGGTGCTGCCCTGTGCGCTTCGGGTGTGGACAAGGTCGCCTTCACAGGCTCGACGGCGACGGCGAAGAAGGTGATGGCCGGCTGCTCCGAGACCTTGACACCGATCGTCGCCGAGTGCGGCGGCAAGGACGCGCTGCTCGTCGACACCGATGCCGATCTCGACAGCGCGGCCGACGCGGCCGCGTGGGCGGGAATGGCCAACGCAGGTCAGTCCTGCATCGGTACGGAACGCGTCTACGTGCATGCCGACGTCTACGACGCGTTCGTGGAGAAGCTGGTCAAGATCGCGCGCGAGCAGCGAGCGGGCACCGACCCGGATGCCAAGATCGGCCCGATTACGTTGCCCTCGCAGGTCGAAACCATCCGCAGGCACATCAACGACGCCCTCCGCCGAGGAGGCCGGGCCGCCCTCGGAGGACCCGACGCCGTGGACGGAAACGTGGTGCAGCCCTGCATTCTGACCAACGTCCCGGAAGACTCGCCGGCCGTCACCGAGGAGACGTTCGGCCCCACGCTGACCGTCACCAAGGTCCGCGACATGGACGACGCCGTCGCTCGCGCCAACGCCACCACGTACGGCCTCGGTGCCGCGGTGTTCTCGAAGAAGCGCGGAGCCGAGATCGCGGACCGGTTGCGGTGCGGCATGGTCGCCGTCAACGCAGTGTTCAACTTCCCGCAGATCCCGTCTCTGCCCTTCGGCGGAGTCGGCGACTCCGGCTTCGGCCGCATCCACGGCCCGGACGGCCTGCGCGAGTTCAGCTACGCCCGATCCGTCGCGCGACAGAGGTTCACCCCCCCGCTCGCGCTGACGACGTTCGCCCGCACCGCGAAGACCGACTCGCTGGTCGCCAAGATCATGACCCTGCTGCACGGAAGGCATTGACAGCGTGACCTGACGGCTCATGGCCGTGGCAGACCTCTTCAACCGATCGAAACCCACCTCGAGGACGGCCTCCGCAACAACGCCGTTCCCGAGGTGACCGCTGACCAGGATCCGGCGACACCTCGCATCACAACGGTGCGGGGCCTGGAGGAGGCAGATCCGGTGAATCCGACAACGCCGTCGGGATCGGGGTCGGGAGCCACCCCGTCAAGCGCGGCTCGTGAACTGGCGACCCGACTGATGAACCGATTACCGGAACTGGCCGTGCGGTTGCGAGATGCGTTGATCGCGAAGGACGAGATCTACGCGACCACCGACCTGATCACACCGGACGAGCTGCTGCGCTCGTGCGAGCACAACCTGCTCCGCGCGGTGCAGTCGCTCGCCGGTACCGCACCGGACGATGTGGACATGCTCGACGCGGCCCGCCGCACCGCGCGCGGGCGGGCCGACACGGGACTCCCCCTCGAGTCGCTCCTGCACGCGTATCGGCTGGGCACCGAAGTGCTCTGGGCCGCGCTCCTCGAAGAGGCGCGCGAGCACGCGCCACCGCTGCTGTGGGACCTGCTGGACAGCGCGGCCCAGGTGATGCAGGTGATCGACTGGATGTCGCTTGAGGCCGCGTCGGTGTACCGCGCACGCGTGGAACAGGCGCAACGGCGAGACAGCGAACGGCGACAGGCGGTTCTGGACGGCCTGCTCGAGGGATACGGCGGCGACCCTCGGGTGGCCGAGGAAGCGAACCGAGTGCTCGGGGTGTCACCGGCGGCACGTCTGTTGATGGTGGTGATCAAGCATGTCGGTGTTTCGGCCTCCCCGCCGCAGTCTCCGGCGGACGCGCTCGCCGCGCACGGGTTCACCTCGGAATGGCGGTTGCGCGCCGACCGCGAGATCGGGTTGGTGGTGCTTGGGAGCGAATCCGTGGCTCGGATGACCACGCGCTTGCGTGCCGTGGTGGATGGACAAGCCGGGATGTCGTCACCTTTCACCGGACTGGAGCAGGTCCCGTCGGGTTGCCGACTCGCGGAGCTCGCGCTGGACACGATTCCAGGCGATGAGCCGATGGTCGTCGCGTTCGAGGATCGGTTGCCGGAGGCGCTCCTGGCATCGAACCGCACGATCGCTGACCGCATCCACCAACGCGCGCTGGGGCGGCTACTCGAACTCGATGTGGACAAGCGCGACATGCTGCTGGACACGCTGCGGTGCTGGTTCCGGCACGACCGTTCGGCCAGGGACGTCGCCGGCGAACTGCACTGCCATCGCAACACGGTGCTGCAACGGCTGGCCCGGATCGAGGACCGCACCGGCCGCTCGTTGTCGAACGACCGCGACGTGCTCCTGCTACGTCTCGCGTTGATGACCGAGTAGCTGCTCGTGCACCACCACGAATTCGCTTCCGCCGACCACGCGGAGGTCACCTTGGCGAACCTGCGCCTCACTTGCCGTGCGGGTTGGGGTTCGGTCGCTGATCGCAGGAGACTTCCCGGACCTATGGCTCACCCGGTTCCGTCAAGCGGAAGCCGGAGGTGTGCAGCTGCACACCTCCGGATCACGGAAATGTGTACGCCACGACGATGCGCGGACAAGGCCGAATGGACGAACCTTTTACGGTCCATGATGCCGCGCCTGCAGGAGGCTCGATGCCCCAACGACCTGTGGATCGACGCGTTTTCCTCGCCCGGATCGGACTCCTGGGAGCACTTGCCGGGACCGGTTACTTGGCCCCGAGCGTGCTACGCCCCGGCAGCGCTCGGGCGGCCTCCGGCGCGGCACCTGACCTGGTGACCACCGCACTGGCGGAGCTCGCCCGCGACACGTTGAACGCCCTCGCCGTGTTCGTCGTACCGGGCCCTGACGCCTACTCGGCGGCACAGGGCACGCCGCGGAGCGAGCCAGGAGCGTTGGAGGCCAAGACCCCGGATTTCTTGATCGAGTCGCTGGACCACTACGTCCCGGTCCCGGACGGAATCGGAAAACCGATCGGCTCCGCACTGGCCAACGGCCTCGCCGACGTCGCCGTACCGCTGCCCGGAGACCTTCCCGAGTTGCCGACTGACGCGCTCGTCGACTTGGACGACGCCGTGCGGACCTCGCTGCGCAACGACGAGACCCTCCCGCTGTCGCTGCTCGTCGCCCTGCTGCTCAATAGCCTGGCCACGCAAGTCAATCCGGCAGCGGTCAGCGGGGCGTTCCTGTCGCCGTTCGCGCGCTTGTCGTTCGAGGAGAAGGCTCGGGTCTTCCAGCAGCTGGAAGACCCGACCGCGGCCCTGATAGCTGCCATCGACGGCGAACTCCCAGAGCCGGTCAAGGGGAGCGTGTCAGGTCTGCTCCGGTTCTTGGCCGGTGCCCTGCTGGAGTTCTCCGCATTCGGTACCTACTCCGAGTGGTCGACCTTCGACCCGGAGACCCGCTACGTCCGCACCAAGCCAGTCGGCTGGCAGTTGTCCGGATACGACCCGGGTGTTCTCGACGGTTGGGACGAGTTCCGGGGTTATTACCAGGGACGCACGAAAGTGAGTGAACGCTGATGCGCGATGTCATCATCATCGGTGCCGGTGGCGGCGGTGCCGTCGTCGCCAAGGAACTCGCCACGCACGGCCTCGACGTGCTCGTGCTGGAGGGCGGCCCCCGGCATGCGCGTCCTCGCCAGGAGTGGAGCCGACTGGAGAACGACGCGAACAACCCGCTCAGCGGCTACTTCCGAGTGGGACCGGAGGATCGGAGCAAACCCGCGCACTACCGCGAGCTGCCGCAGAACTCATTCCTGTGGCAGGTGTCCGGCGTCGGCGGTACGACCCAGCACTACTTCGGCAACAACCCACGCGCCTACCCAGGTGCCTTCGCCGGCTACGACGGCCCGGACAAGGCGATGTACGACATCGCGCACCACTTCCCGTTCTCCTACGACGAGTTGGTGCCCTACTACGAGTGGGTCGAGGCGACCCTGCCGGTGCACACCGCGCCGATGGGCACCAAGGAGGAGATCTACTTCCGCGGCTGCGAAACGCTGGGCATTCCAGTGCAGACGACCAAAACCACGCTCGGCCCGTCCTACAGGCCGCAGGAGAACGCCATCTTGCCGCCGGGCGGCCACGCCGGCCGGACCACCGACCCCGCCCAACTCGCCTACCCGGCCTCGACCGGTTGCACGTTCTGCGGCCACTGCTTCCAGGGCTGTGCCACACCCGTCGACGCCCCGCGCAACCTGCTCGCCAAGCGATCGACTGACAACAGCTACATCCCGATGGCGCTCACCGCCGACACCTGGTCCCCTGGCGGAAAGGCGATCACCTTGATCACCGACGCGATGGTGACCAAGGTCCGCGCCGAGCGCGGTGAGGTGAAGGGCGTTACCTGGCGGGAGAACAGCACCGGTGAGCTGCGATCCGAGGATGCTTCCGTCGTGGTGATGTGCGGCGGTGCGGTCGAGACACCGCGCCTGTGGTTCAACTCCGAACTGCCCAATCCCAACGATTGGGTCGGTCGCCGCTTCACCGACCACTACCTGGACTGGACGTTCGGGCTGTTCGACCACGACACCGGCTCCTCACGTGGTCCGGCGTCGGCGGCCCGCACCGAGTACCCCGGTTACGGGATGCTCATGAACACCGGACTGATGCCCGGCATCGAAGCGTTCGCGCTGACGTTCTCCGACAGCGGCATCCGCGGCCACTACACCAACGGGCGCGGTATCGCCGGACCGTGGGATGGACCTGCCGGGCGGCTCATCGGCCCCGAGCTCAAGGACGTCATGCTCGGAGGCATCGACCGCATGCTCAACGTGCTCAGCATCGTCGACGACGACGTCACGCCGGACAACCGCGTCACGCTCTCGGCGATGCCCTCCGATGAGAACGGATCGGTGCCCAAGGTGACCTTCCACAATCGCGGTCGCACCCAGCGCAGCGTCCGCAACCGCGAGTTCCTGGCGCGCAAGGCGACCGAACTGCTGCGCGGCGCCGGCGCCAAGGAGGTCTTTCGGATGGACTTTCCCGCGCTCCCCTTGCACGTTCACTCCACGATGCGCATGGGCCAGTCCGAAGCCAACTCCGTCGTCGATCACGGCGGCGAGGCGCGGGCGGTTCGGCGGCTGTTCGTCGCGGACAACTCGGCCCTGGCCAACTCGGTAGGGGGACCGAACCCGACCATCACGACGCAAGCGGTGGCCACCCGAACCGCCGAGCACGTCTTCCAGCGCTATTTCGGCGGGGACCCGTGGGTCCGCAGCCAAGCACCCGTGGTCTCCACCGACACCCGAATCAGCCGCCGGCTGGCCGAGCTCGGCCTCTAGCAGACCTGGCCCTGTCCGAAGGCACACACCCGACGACACTGAAGACCTGAGAGGACCGCAGATGACGGCCGAAGACGATGGAACGGGACGACGCGGAGTCGGACGGCGACGCTTGCTCGGCTACCTGGTCGCCGCCCCGACCCTCGCCGTGGCCGTGCGGCTCGGTGTCGACTCAGCCGCACCGGGCGTTGCCGGCGCGGCCGGAGCCGTTCCGGTCCCGAGCCCTGATCTCCCGGCAGACATCGTCGACCTCGAGGACACCCAGAACTACGCGGCCAAACCGACGTCGCACCTCATCTGGCTGGATGTTCGCGAGGACGGCACCGTGCACTTCGCGCTGCCGCGCATGGAGGTAGGCCAGGGAATCGTCACCTCGACCGCGATGATCATCGCCGAGGAGATGGGCGTACCGGTTCACAAAGTCGTGGTCACCTTGGCGAAAGCTCGACCGGAGCTCGCGTTGAACCAACTCACCGGCGGCTCCAACACCACCATGTCGACCTACTACCCGATCCGGACCGCGGCCGCCATCGCCCGGGGCGCCCTCCTGGAAGCGGCCGCGCTGATGCTGGGCGGCATCAAACCCAACCTCCTCGAGATGGACAACGGCGAGGTGGTCGCGCCCGACGGTGCCAGGATCCCGTTCGGCGACCTCACCGGTGCGGCTGCCGTTGACGAGACCACCGCGAAGGAAGTCGAGCTCAAGGACGCCTCGCAGTTCAACGTGATCGGCACGCCGCACGGACGGACCGACGCCCGTGACGCGGTCACCGGTGCGAAGCAGTTCGGCATGGATCTCGATGTGCCCGGCGCGCTGCCGTGCATGGTCTGCAAGGCGCCCACCATCAACGGCAGCGTCCGATCCGTGCGCAATGCGGCGGAAGTGCGATCGATGCCGGGGGTCACCCACGTGGAGACCATCAGCACCGGCGTCGCTGTGCGCGCACGCACCTTCGGCCAGTGCATCGACGCGATCGTGGCGCTCGACATCGACTGGGCACCTGGTCTTGTGGGACACGACTCCGACGAGGACGTGCTGGCTGAGCTCAGAAAGGCCGAGCTTCCGCTGGCAGTGCCGGAACTACCCGCGCCGGCGAAGACCATCGACACGAGCTTCACGTTCGCCTTCGCCAGCAACGCGCCGCTCGACCCCGACTGCGCCGTGGCCGATGTTCGGGGCGACTCAGCGGAAATCTGGAGTGGCCTGAAGGCGCCCATCGTGGCCCAACAGGAAATCGCCCAGGCCCTCGGGCTGCGGATGGACAGGGTCACGGTGAACGTGGTTCAAGCCGGGGGCTCCTTCGGACGACGACTGTTCCACGACGGCGCGATGGATGCCGCCCTGGCTTCGAAGGCGATGGGTGCACCGGTACGCCTGATGTGGCACCGCGCCGACGCCTGCAGGCAGGGTCGCGTGCACCCGATGGCGACCTCTCGGGTCCGGGCGACCGTCCTCGGCGACCAGGTGCTCACCTACGAACAACGGCACACGAGCGCGCGCACCGACTTCGGGCACGGATACGGCGACATCATCACCGCCGCGGCGTCCAAGCTCCCGGTGGCCGACTACACCATCTCCCAGTGGATCTACGTGCTCACCACGGGCTCCCACTACGAGTTCGGTCCCACGACCTCGTTGCTCGACGAGCTCACCGATCGACGGTTCAACACCGGGGCGATGCGCAACATCTACTCACCCAATGTCGCGGTCGCACGCGAAGTCACGGTGGATGAGATCGCACGGACACTAGGACAGGACCCGTACCGGTTCCGCCGCACGTTCGTCCGCAAGGACCGTCTCCGCGCCGTGCTCGACAAGGTCGCCGAAGTTGGCGATTGGGGTCGCTCGATGCCGCCGCACCACGGCCAGGGCCTCGGCCTGCACAGCGAGTACCACGGCCACTCGGCTTGCCTCGTGGAGCTCGACGCCAGCCCCGAGACCGTCAACCGAAAGGTGCCGAAGGCCGTCACCGGCCCGCGGGTCACCAAGGTGGTCTTCGCCGTCGACGTCGGGCAGGTGATCAATCCGAAGGGGCTCGAAGCTCAGATCATGGGCGGCATCATGGACGCGCTCGCCTTGGTGCTGACCTCGAGCGTCCACCTGAAGGACGGCAACTTCCTCGAAGCGAGCTGGGACAACTACGCCTACACCCGTCAGTGGAACACACCGTTCGACGTGCAGATCCACATCATGGAGGGAACCGACGAGGAACCAGGGGGCGCCGGTGAGTTCGGGGTCGCCGCGGCGTGCGCGGCAGTCGCCAACGCGTATTGGCGAGCGACCGGCGCCATGCCGACCGAGTTCCCGATCAACCACGGGAGTCCGCTTCACTTCGAGCCCTATCCCTACGTCCCGTCCGTTCCGCAGTCCCCCACCAACGGCCTCGACCACGTCCAGTAAGGCGATCACTCCATGACGAAACACACCTTCAAGGTCAACGGAAAGACCGTGTCGGTCGAGGTCGAAGACGATGTGCGCCTGCTGTGGGTACTGCGCGACATCCTCGGCATCCGCGGCCCCAAGTACGGCTGCGGCATCAACGTGTGCAAGGCGTGCACCAGCCACATCAACGGCAAGGCCTTCAATCCCTGCTCGGTCCCGGTGCAGGAGCTGAGCGAAGACGACGAGGTCACCACCATCGAGGGCCTGGCCAGGACCGCGGACGAAGAACTCCATCCGATGCAGGAGTCCTGGATCGAGCTCGACGTGGCGCAGTGCGGCTATTGCCAGCCCGGCCAGATCATGGCTGCCGTCGATCTGGTCCGGCGAGTCAAGGACGAAGGCCGCGTGATCAGCGAGCAGGACCTCGACACCCTGCGCAACATCTGCCGCTGCGGTACCTATCCGCGCATCCGCGAGGCCATCAAGAAAGCCGCCGATCGGATGTAAGCAGCTCCATCCTTGTACGACTGCGGCAGACCGGAGTTCGCTCGAGCCATGGACCAGCGGCATACGTCGCGGCCCACGCTTCGAGGTTGGCCCGGAGCCGGTAGGTGTCTTCGAGATCGCGCTGGTTCCAGCGGGACACCTCAACCCCGCGACGTCCGCGCGGTTCGATCAAGCCGTCGGCGCGGAGGCGCTGGATCGCATGGCTCACCGGGGTACGCGAGACGCCGAACTCGCCTGCGATCTGCACCTCGCGCAGCGCGGTGCCGGGCGGGAGTTGCCAAGTCATGATCTGTCGGCGGAGCTCGTCGTAGACGCGCGTCGCGGCGGGGTTGGCCTCGCTCAACCAGTCCTCCTCACGATCATCCTCGGTGCTGGCGAACCGAGGGTTGCCGTGGTGATCACCGGCGCCATGGCTCGCCGCATCACTCCGGACCCGACGGTCCGGCGAACGTGCGCGCCGCGCTGGTCGCGGCGGGCCGACCCCTCGCTCGCGCCGTACGGGCCGGTCGTGGTCTTCCAGGACGAGGTGCACGTCGCCAGGCTCGTGACAAGATGCACAGCGCCCGCGTCGCCGCGTTCGCCTCCCCCGCAGCGGGCCCCGTCGGCTTCGTCGCGGAGGACCAGATCGAGCTGCTCCTGGGTCCCATGGCCGACGGACAGGTACAGCACCGCGACCGGTTGTGAGGAGTCGATCAGATTTCGGGTCGCTGGGTGGTCGACGACGGCTTCTGGGGTGCGCATGTCGGCGGTGATGACAGTGGTGGCATCGTTGTCGGCCAGCAACGCCCGGCCGTGTGCGAGCACGATGGGGTCGATGTCGACGTAGACCACGCGCGCCGACGGGTCGAAGGCCTGCGCGACTTCGTGCACGTTGTTGTCGGTCGGCAGTCCGCATCCCATGTCGAGGAACTGGGAGATCCCGGCTTCCTGCACGAGGTAGCGCACCGCCCGGTAGAGGAAGCGGCGGTTCTGCCGCGCGATATCGACGCATTCAGGGCCGTGGCCAGGGCATCCCTGACCACGGCGGCCCATTCGCTCGACCGGATCGCCTGACCGGACTGCCGGTTCCCCCGCCGCGCGCGGCGGGGGAACCGGCGTCGAGCCGGATGGTCAGCCGCGCACGAGCTTGTTCGGGCCGTCCGGGTCGTCGGAGTTCACCGACTCGCACATGAGGGGGCCCTTGTCACCCTCGGACATGAGCTGGTCCAGCCGGTCCGAGCAGGCCTGGAAAGTGGGGAACTCGCCCACCACTTCCTCCGCGAGCGCGGTGCCCGCACCCGCGGCGGACATGCCGGCGGCGCACAGCGCCAGGGTCGTGACGATTTTGCGGATGCGCATGAAAACTTCCTCCGAATTGGATTGATTTGTATTGCCGACAACTTCTGGTCGATCGAGGCCGACAGCGATTCGCGCGGCCGGGGAGTTCCTCAGCAGCGCATCGCCGCGCACCTGGAACACGTCGATGCCTCCGCGGCGCCAGGGACGTCGCGTGGATCGGCCCATGAGCGTCACCGCAGGCCTGGGACCTGCCCTCAGGCAGGCCCGTCGATGGTCAGCGCGCAAGTAACCGGCTGACCGGGCTTCCCGGTCTCGGTCACCCGCTCGTCGCCTTCGACCAGCACTGTGCAGGTGAGCGCCGAACCGGGGGAACCCGGCGTGACGACGAACTTCGCCGCACCGCCCATCGGAGCCCACTTATCGTGGTGCGGAACGCTGATCGGTTCCGGGTCCTGGTTCTGCGAGTCCGAAGTGGACTTCTGCACGGTGCCGGTCTCCCCGGCAGGACCCGAGACCTCCAGCGTCACCTCGTAAGCGGTCTGCTCCGGCGGGTGGCTGCACGCGGTGAGGCCGATGAGGGTGAGTGCCGGCACGGCCAACACGAGTGCGCGCTTCATGGGGTTGAGCTCCTTCGGGGCACGGCGTTCGATCTTCCGGGACAAACCGTAATGACCGCCTGCCGGGCCGCGGATCTGCCGAACGGCCAGTTCACGACCGAATCCCGTACGACTATCGGCCGACCCCTTTCGACTGCCACACCCAGGCGGCGATCTCCACGCGGTTCCGGACGTCCAACTTGGACTGGATGCTCGACAGGTGGGTCTTGACCGTGCCGACCGAGAGGAACAACTGCTCGGCGATCTCGGCGTTGGTGGCCCCGGTGGCGACCAGCTGGGCGACCTCCCCCTCCCGCGCGGACAGCGGGTCGGGCCGGTTCGTGCGCGGTTCAGCGGTGGTGGCGTGGCCGCGCAGCAGCTTCACCGTGATCGCCGGGCTGACCAGCGCTTCCCCGGAGGCCGCAGCGCGCACGCCTTCGAGCAGCAGCGCGGCGCTCGCGGTCTTGAGCACGAAACCGCTGGCGCCGCCGCCCAGCGCGCGGTGCACGTACTCGTCGTCCTCGAAGGTGGTCACGACCACGACCTTCGGCGGGTCGACCGCGCCCGGGGCGTTGATCCGCTGCAACGCGTCCAGGCCGTCCAGGCGGGGCATCCGGATGTCCATCAGCACCACGTCCGGCTGGTGCAGCGCGATCATCTCCAGCGCTTCGACGCCATCGGCGGCTTTACCGACCACTTCCATGTCGTCCTCGGCCGATAAGATCATCTCGAAGCCGGTGCGGACCATCGCCTGGTCGTCGGCGATGAGCACTCGGATGCTCACGTGCTACCTCCGTTCGACGGCAGCGGCATGCGGGCTTCGAGGCCCCAGCCACCCGTCGGCAGGGGCCCGTCCTCGAACTCGCCGCCGACCTCGGCGACGCGATCGCGCAGGCCTCGCAGGCCGAAACCGCTGCCGGAGATCTTGCCAACCGTGCCGTCGTCACCGACGCGCACCACCAGCTCGGAGTCCGCGCGCTCCACGTCGATCCGCACCGCCGTCACGTTCCGGCCGTGCTTGCGGACGTTGGTGAGCCCCTCCAGGACGACCCGGTGCGCGGTGGTGCCGACGTCGGCGGGGATCCCGTCGGTCGACTCGGGCAGCCGAAGCCGCGCGTCCGGGCCCGGTCCGCGATCGAAGCGCTCGACCATGGTGGAGATCTCGTCGATGGTGGCCAGCGGCGCGGTGCTCACGCCGTCCTCGGCGCGCAGCAGGCCGACCATGCGGTGCAGCGACTCCATCGCCTCGGTACCGGCTTCGGCGATGCCGTCCAGCGTGTCCAGCGCCTGCTGGGGTGATCGCTTCGCGATCGCCTGCGCGCCGCGCGCCTGCACCACCATGCCCGTGACGTAGTGGCCGACGAAGTCGTGCAGGTCGCGGGCGAAATCGGTGCGCTGGAGCAGCCGTTCGTGCTCGATCTGGCGAAGCCGCGCCCGGCGGGCCAGCCGTGCGGCCAGGCCGATCGTGCAGGACAGCGCCACGCAGCACAGCAGCAGGAACGCGAGCACCAACTCGGTCAACCGGCCGCGCCCGATCGCGGGTTGCGCCACGACCGAGGCGGTCACGATCACCACGGCCGCAACGACCCACCGCTTCCGCGACCGCCACACCACGAGCCCGAGCAGGATCAGCAGCGCCAAGGTCGGTGTGAGCAGCAGGCACGCCAGGTCGGGGCGTTCCTTCCATCCCTCGGCGTCGTAAGCGGGGTAGTACGCGGCCGCCGCGACCACGGCGGCGCCGATGGTGGCCGCGGGCAGCGCGCGCGGGCCGAGCCGCGGCGCGATCAGCAGCACCAGCGCGGCGATCGCGCCGCCGGTGTACATCACCGCCGGGGGCCACCGGACGCCGTCGAAGCCCTCGAAGATCACGTACTCCAGCAGCATCGTCACGGGCGTCGCGAGCACGATGCCGGACAACCAGAGCAGCGACTGCCACGGGGGCTTTCCGGGGAAGACCATGCGACGACCCTAGACAACCGGGGTCCGCCACCGAGATCAGCCGAAAGTCAGATCGGAACCGGTCGGCGGACGGAGGTGGGCGGCCCCGGTCGCTCGACAGGGTTCGGGGCATGACTCAGCACAGCCGGCCCCGGCCCGGTCCGTCCTACGCCGTCGAAGCGGTCGACCTCGTCAAGACCTACGGCAGCGGCCCGGCGGAGGTGCGCGCGCTCGACGGGCTGTCCGTGCGCTTCCCCACCGGGAGCTTCACCGCGGTGATGGGGCCGTCGGGCGCCGGCAAGTCGACGTTGCTGCAGTGCTCGGCCGGCCTGGACACCCCGACCGCCGGACGTGCGCTGATCGGCGGCGTCGACCTCGCCGCGCTGCGCGACGACGAACTCACCCGGGTCCGGCGGGAGCGGATCGGCTTCGTCTTCCAGCAGTACAACCTGCTTCCCGAGCTCACCGCGGAGGAGAACATCGTGCTGCCGGTGCAGCTCGCCGGACGTCGGCCGCGGCGCGGCGCGCTCGGCGAACTCGCCGAGCGGCTGGGCTTGTCGGGGCGGCTGGGGCACCGGCCCGCGCAGCTGTCCGGCGGGCAGCAGCAGCGGGTGGCGTTGGGCCGCGCGCTGCTCACCGAACCGGAGGTGATCTTCGCCGACGAACCCACCGGGAACCTGGACACGCGGGCCAGCGGGGAGATCCTGGAGCTGCTGCGGGCGTCGGTGCGCGAACTGGGGCGGACCATCGTGATGGTGACCCACGACCCCGTGGCGGCCTCGTACGCCGACGGCGTCGTGCTGGTCGCGGACGGGCGGCTCGTCGACGCGCTCGCCAAACCCGACGCGGTGACCGTCGCGGAATCCCTGCGGCTGCTGGGACAGCGCCGATGAGCGCCGTCGTCCCGCACCTGCGCGCCGTGCGGCGGGCTCCGGTGCGGCTGCTGCTGTGCGGCGTGACGATCGCCGTGGCCGCCTTCTTCAGCACCGGCACGCTGCTCGGCAGGGACATGGCGCTGCGCACGATCATCGATGACCTGACCTCGATCCCGCAGGCGGCGTCCGCGGTCGTGCGATCCCCATCCGGGTTCGGGCCCGCCGAGCTGGACCGGGCCGCGAGCCTCGCGGGCGTGACCGCGGCGACCGGCAGGGTGAGCGGATCGGGCCTGGTCGGGGCGGTGGAGGTCGATCTCACCGCAGACCCCGGAGCGGGGCCGCTGAGCCGGGTCCAGGTGGACGCGGGCACCTATCCGCGGTCGCCCGGGGAGGTGGCGGCGTCCGACCGCGCCGCCGAGCGCCTGGACCTGCGGATCGGCGACGAGGTCGAGTTCGCCGACCCGAACGGCGGCGCGCCGCACCCGCTGACCGTGACCGCGCTGGTGGACTCCCCGTCCGCCGACGGACTCGCGCTCTACGCCCCGGATCGGGACGTGCTCGCCCGAACCGGCGCGGAACTGGCGCGCGTGGACCTCATCGGGGAGCTGCCCGAGATCCAGCGCAGCGCCCGGCCGACGGCGATGACCGTGCAGTCCGCCGCGGACGCCCGGCGCGCCGAACTGTGCGAGGGACGGGACGTGGTGGACCAGGTCTCGGCGGTGCTCGGCGCGTTCGTGGTGCTCGCCTCGCTCGCCTCGATCATGGTCGCGGTCTCGGCGTTCCGGATCGTGTTCGCGCAGCGCATCCGGCACCTCGCGATGCTGCGGGCGGTGGGCGCCACGAGCGGAGGGCTGCGCCGGGCCCTGGTCGCCGAGGGTGCGCTGACCGGCTTGATCGCGGGCGGCGCCGGGACGCTGTCGGCCGTCGGGGTGAGCGGGATCGTGCCGCTGGTCGCGCCGGTCGCGGCGGTGGCGCCGTCACCGCTGGTGCCGGGTTCGGTGCTGGCGGGCACCGTGCTCGCGGTGGTGCTCGCCGTGCTGACCCCGGCGTGGGACGCGGCGCGGGTGTCCCCGATGGAGGCGCTGCGGTCGACGACGCGGCCGAGCGAGCGCCCGGCCACGACCGCGCTCCGGACCGCGCTCGGCGCCGCGCTGCTGGTGGTTGCGATGCTGCTGGTGCTGTGGGCCGCATCCGGCGGGCTGCTCTCGCGCTACCGCCCGGCCGGGAGCACCGAGGCTCTGATGCTGGGCGGCGTGCTGGCCGTGGCCGCCTGCTTCGGCGGGTACTTGGCGTTCGCACCGGCGTTGGTGCGCCCGGTGCTCTCCGGCGCGCACCGGTTGCTGCGCCGGTTCGGCCCGGTGGCGGCGTTGGCGGTGCGCAGCGCAGCCGGGATGCCACGCCGCGCGGCGTCGGTGTCGTCGGTGGTGGCGCTGGCCGCGACGTTGCTGCTCGCGGCCCTCACGGCCGGTGGCACGTTGCGCGACTACGGCGAGGCGAGCGCGGCGGCGCAGTACCCCGCCGACCTCGAAGTGCGCGCACCGGAAGGCGCGGTGCTGCCCGCCGGCCTGCCCGCGGCGCTGGCGGCCGATCCCGCGCTGCGCACGGTCGTCCCGTTCCGCGCGCCCCGGTTGCGGATGGAGCTGCCCAGCAGGCCGATGACCTTGGAGGTGTCGGACCTGCCGATCACCCGGCTGCCCGGAGCGGCCGGTGCGGCGGACAGCGACGGTTCGCTGCGCGACTCGGGTCCCGGCGCGATCGCCGTGTCCGACGCCTTCGCGAGCCAGGAGCGGCTCGCCGCGGGCGATGTCGTGCGGCTCGGCGACCGGGAGGTGCGGGTCGCGGCGGTGGTCGTCGGGGAGGGCCTCGGCGGCTCGCAGGTGCTCGTGCACCCGTCGGACCTGGACGCCCTCGGTGTCGGCCCGGCTCCGACGGCGATCGTGGCCGACGCCGTCGGCGGGAATCTGGCGGCGGCGCAGTCCGCGGTCGGCGCGCACGTCGGCACCGGCGGCGAGTGGGAGATCAGCGTGCTCGACGACCTCCGCGCGGAGCGGTCCGACCTGGTCGGGCGGCTCACCGGGAGCGCGTTGGCGCTGATCGCGCTGACGGTGTTCGTCGCCCTCGTCGGGGTCGGGACCACGGCGAGCCTGTCGGTCCTCGAACGCGGCCGGGAGAGCGGCGTGCTGCGCGCAGTGGGCCTGTCCCGCGGCGGACTGCTGCGGGTCCGGGTCGGTGAGTCCGCGCTGCACGGGCTGCTCGGCGTCCTCTTCGGGGCGCCGCACGGGCTCGCGCTGGGTGCGCTGCTGATCACGGCGCTGGTGCCGGAGGCGCCCCTCGCGCCACCGGTCCTGGTGCTGCTGTCTGCCTGCGTCGGACTCGTCATCGCCGCAGCGGCGGCGGGCTTCCCGCCGGCCTGGCGGGCGGGCGGAACGCCTCCGGCCGCGGCGGCACGCCAGGATTGACGGCGACCGCGGACGCTAGTTCAACATTTGAAATAGTGGGTATGCTGGCATATAACACGATTCACCTATATGAAGAGTCACATATCCAACAGGCCGCGGCATGAAATTCGAGCAACGTGATCCTGGGACTGCTGTCCTGGCGGCCGTTCAGCGGCTATGAGCTGGGCAAGCACCTGGAACGGGAGGGACGGTTCATCCGTTCCAAGGTCCACTTGAGCCAGATCTACCGGCTGCTCTCGCGCATGGTCGATTCCGGCTGGGCCTCCTACGAGGTGCAGGCGAACGACGGGCGCCCCGACTCGAAGATCTACCGGCTCACCGAGACCGGGGAGCCGCCGCTGTCAGAGCCACCTCGACGACGTTGTCGGCCGCGAACTCAACCGAGACCACGGTCATGGCCCGTCCGATGCCCCTCGTCGAGGGTTCGCCGAGACGCACCGGCCTTCGCTTCTGAATGATCGAGCGGTCCCTCCGCTCGGGGTTCGCGGTCGGATCCCAGTGCGCCCAGAGGTGTTCTGGGCCGCGGAAGGACGTGTTGGGAACGTAGGTGAACTCCTGGTCCGGCACGAGGTCCATGTGCGGGAGACGGCTGGTCAACTCCTCCAGGATCACCTGCAGTTCCATCCGCGCCAAGTTCTTTCCCATGCACTGGTGGCTGCCGTACCCGAAGGTCAGGTGGTCTCCGGCGTTGTCCCGGCGGATGTCGACCTCGTCGGCGTCGTCGAAGTGCCGTTCGTCGCGGTTGGCGGACGAGTTCACGATGAGCAGCTTCGCGCCGCGCGGGATCGGGACTCCTCCGACGTCGGTGTCCCGCGTGACGAGCCTGCGCCACGCCGCGACGGAACCGGAGTGGCGCAGGCATTCCTCCACCGCGTTCGGAATCAGGCTCGGGTCGGCGCAGATTTCCTCCCACACACTCCGGTTTTCCAGCAGGAGCTTGATCGCGTTGGCTGCGGCGTTGGCCGTCGTCTCATGGGCAGCCACGATGCCGGCCATCATCATCGAGTGAAGGTAGGAGTCCGTGATGACCTCGGGATGGTCCTGTTGAGCGCGAATGCTGTAGGGCATCCAGCCGGGCCCGGACGGGTCCCTGCGCAACTTCTCCAGCACCGTTCCCGCGTACTGCCAGAACTTGCCGACGTTCTCGGCGACGGTGACCTGCTCGTCCCGTGAGGGCCGCCCCCAGGTGTTGACGGTGTGCGCGATGGAGAACAGGCGCAGGGTGGCCATGTCATCCTCGGGGACGCCGAGAAAGTGGAGGGCGACTGCGAGGGGGACTTCCCAGAGCATGTCGTCGACGAGGTCGACCCGGCCGACGTCGACGAAGCGGTCGACGTGCTCGCGCACGAGTCGCCGGACCATCGGCTCGTGGTGCAGGAGCTGCTCCGGGGTGAACGGATCCATGAGCACCCGCCGGCGTGGCATGTGCTCGGGCTCGTCCTCGTTCACGAGCGTGCGGTCCATGGCGTAGTCGTACTTGGCGAGGGTTTCCGCGGCTTCCTCCGAGACGGGCGTGATCTTCTCCAGCGCAATCGACGGGGAGAAGGTGATGTTGTCGCGGAAAACTGCCTTGACGTCCTCGTACCGGGTCACCACCCAGTAGCCGAGAACCGGGCTGTAGAACACCGGTTCCTCATCGCGGGACCAGCTCAGCGAGGCGGGCGGATCGGACTGGTAGTCCTCGCCGAACGGATCGAACGCCGCGGCACCAGCCGAAACCAGGCATCGTCCGCCTCCCCCGAGAACGTGATCGACGGGGCACGACTCTGCACTCATACAGTCACACCTCTCGGTGACCTGCGTGTTTGCTTTTATCGCACATGCAATCTCGGGGAGCGAACCGCGCCGAAGAGTAGGGAGCTCCCGCCGGGAGGTCAGGATTCCACCGAGAACCTCGCCCGCACGAAGCAGTGGAACCGCTGAGCACGACCCAACGCGCCGAACATCCCGCTGAACACCCCTGGCGGAACAGCTCCAAGCGGAGCAAGGGCCCCGCTTCCGCGAACGACCGACGCTCTGCGCCCCACCTGCCACACCCGCGGAGGCTGCACCGGAGCATTGCCAAGCCACGCCGGACGTCCATATACTCCCACTAAATGAACATGACGCTCACTATTTAAGCATATAGATCCCGCACCACCGAAGGACATTCAATGGCGAATTCCACGACCGAGGGTGCCGCAGCCGACCAGGTGGGCGCGCGGCCGACGCCCTCGAACGCCAAGGTCATCCGCGGCGCGATCCTGGGCACCGTGGTCGAGTACTACGACTTCGGCATCTACGGATACATGGCGACCATGGTCAGCGCCCACTTCTTCGTTAGGGACGACCCGACGGCAGCACTGCTCGGCACGTTCGCCGCCTTCGCCGTGGCGTTCTTCCTCCGCGTGCCCGGCGGGATCTTCTTCGGTCACATCGGCGACAAGTACGGGCGAAAGCGGGCGCTGACCTGGACGATCCTGCTGATGGCAGTCGCCACAGCACTCATGGGACTGCTGCCCACCTACACCACGCTCGGCGTCTGGGCCACCGCGCTGCTGACGCTGTCCCGATGCTTGCAAGGCTTCGCGGCCGGTGGAGAGATCGGTGGCGCCAACTCGTTCGTCTCCGAGCACGCGCCGCCCAAGTGGCGGGCCTTCCAAACGTCGATGGTCAACTCCGGCACCTACATCGGATCGCTGTGCGCCTCGCTGATGGCGCTCACGCTCACGACGACCATGACCGCCGAGCAGGTCGACGCGTGGGGCTGGCGCATTCCGTTCCTGCTGAGCCTGGTCATCGGGGTGGTCGGACTGTGGATCCGGAATTCGCTGGATGAAACCGAGCAGTTCCAGGACGTCCAGGAGCACAGCGAAGTCGTGAAGGTGCCACTGTTCGCGCTGCTGGCGACCGCCTGGCGGCAGGTTCTCACCATCATCCTGCTCGGCGCACTGATCACCGGTGGCTACTACATCGCCTCCGTCTACGCCGCGACCTACTTGCAGACCGCTGGCGAGCGATCACCACAGTTCGCGTTCACGGCCACCTGCATCGCCATGGTCCTGGGCGTGATCACGCTCCCGATCGCGGGCTACATCGGGGACCGAATCGGGCGCAAGCCGGTGTTCATCGGAGGTTCCGCAGCCGCGGCACTGCTCGGGGTTCCGATGTTCATGCTGATGGCCGACGGCCCCGCACCGCTGGCACTCCTAGGCCCCGCCGTGCTGTTCATCTGCGTCTCAGTGGTCAACGGCGTTTCGTTCGCCGCCTACGCCGAGATGCTGCGGGCGCGCTTCCGGTACAGCGGGATCGCGTTGGGCAACAACGTGACCAACATGCTGCTCGGGGGTACCGCGCCGTTCATCGCGACGCTGCTGGTGAGCTCAACCGGCAACAAACTCGCTCCGGCCGGGTACTTCGTCGCGTGCGCCTTGATCAGCCTCATCGCCTCCTTCTTCCTCAAGGAGACCAAGGGAAAGGAACTCGCACTATGACGACCAGGTTTCGCGATCGCAGGATCGTCGTCACCGGCGCCGGCAGCGGGATGGGCCGAGCCGAAGCACTCGGCCTCGCCCGCGACGGTGCCGACGTCCTGGTGACCGACATCGACCTGGACGCCGCTCGCGCCGTCACCGACGAGATCACCGCGGCAGGCGGCACCGGCCATGCCCACCACCTCGACGTCACCAGCCCGGATGCCTGGCACCAGCTCGCGACGCTGCTCGATGAGAAGGCCTTGCACGGGTTGGTCAACAACGCCGGTGTCAGCTTCCGCAAGGGCATCACCGACACCTCCGTGGACGACTGGCGCCGGGTCATGGACATCAATCTCTCCAGCATCTTCTTCGGCATGAAGTTCCTCGCCGATCCGCTGAGCCGAGCCGGTGGCGCGTCGGTGGTCAACGTGTCCTCGATCGCCGGCATGATCGGTTATTTCTCGGCCTCGTACGGGGCGAGCAAGTGGGGCGTGCGCGGTCTGTCCAAAGTGGCCTCGCTGGAGTTCGCGAGTAAGGGGGTCCGGGTCAATTCGGTCCACCCGGGCCTGGTCGACACGCCCCTCCTGCACTCCGGCGACAGCCGCTTCGTCGACGAGAGCCTCCGATCCGTCCCCGCCGGCAGGGTCGCCTCTCCCGACGAGGTCGCGGCAGCCGTGGAGTTCTTGCTCTCCGATGAAGCGTCCTACATCAACGGGACCGAGATCGTGGTCGATGGCGGCCTGGTGTCCAGCGGCACCTACCACCGCATCACCACAGCTCTCGCGGAGCCCACCTCATGACCGGATCGCTGCTCGAAATCCTGAACCTGCTCGGCAAGCAATCGCACGCGATCGACAGCGGGGCAGCCCAGCAGTGGGCCGAGACCTTCACCCCCCACGGGGTTTTCCGCTCCCCCACCTACGCCGAGCCCGTACGCGGCCGGGAGGCGCTCACCGCATTCGCCACGGCCTTCGCCAAGAACAATCCGCGAACCCACCACGTCGTCACCAACGTGTGCATCGACCGCGAGATCAGCCCGGACGAATGCCGCGTCAAGTCCAACCTGCTCATCGTGACGACCACGCAGCAACACGGCTCCGAACGGGTGGCCATCAACCGGATCACCACCGTCGACGACCACTTCATTCGCCACGAAGGAGTCTGGCGGATCGCTGAGCGCATCATCACCCGCGACTGAACCACCTCACTGCCCGCACACCTGGAGAACCCACCATGACAGCAACCACTCCCAACGAACTGGCCAACACGACGCGCGCGGACGCCAGCCCCCTCTCCGCGAGCTACCCCGAGCTCGTCGGCAAGGTAGCCGTCGTGACCGGCGCCGGCCGCGGCATGGGCGCGGTCTTCGCCACCGAACTCGCCCGGCGAGGCATCAACGTTGTGGCCGGGGATCTCGACGGGGCACCCGAGGTCGCTGACCAAATCAACGAGGAGA
Source organism: Saccharopolyspora karakumensis (assembly GCF_004349225.1). Lineage (NCBI taxonomy): Bacteria > Bacillati > Actinomycetota > Actinomycetes > Pseudonocardiales > Pseudonocardiaceae > Saccharopolyspora > Saccharopolyspora karakumensis. Next base: position 89,018 of record NZ_SMLA01000008.1, on the reverse strand, counting down.
TCGCTGAAGGAGGCCGGGTGGTCGGTCTCCGCACCGACGTCACCGAACCCGGCGACCACGACCGTCTCCTGGGTGCCGCGGTCGACGAGTTCGGCGGCGTTGATTTCTGGATCAACAATGCCGGGATCTTCCCGCAGGCCGAGTTCACCGAGATCCCGCCGGCCCAGCTCACCTCCACCTACCAGGTCAACGTCAACGGCGTGGTCTACGGCGCGCAGACCGCGGCCCGACACATGCGTGCCCACGGCGGCGGGACGATCGTCAACATGGCATCGGTAGCCGCCGTGCGAGTACGGGCCACGCGCGCTGCCTACAACTCGTCCAAAGCGGCCGTGCGGCACCTGACCAGCTGCATGGCAGTGGAGCTCGGATCCCACAACATCCGAGTCAATGCGATCGCCCCCGGCTTCGTCGACACCGAGATGACGCGATGGGTACGGGAGGACCCGGCGGCGTTGGACCGGGCCCTCAGCACTGTTCCGCTGCACCGGGTCGGTTCACCCATCGAAGTATTCGGCGCCCTGTACTTCCTGCTCTCCGACAGCGCGCGGTACATCACCGGCGCCGTGATCCCGGTCGACGGCGGCTCCCAACACATCTGAGGCAGATCCATGAACTACGACTACGACCTCATCGTCGTCGGCGCCGGGGGCGCCGGCTTGGCGGCAGCGGTATCGGCGGCGCAACAGGGCTTGCGCGTGCTGACGCTGGAATCCGAGGACGAGATCGGCGGCTCGACCCAACTTTCCGCCGGAATGCTGACCGCCGCCGGAACCGAGGTGCAAAGCTCCCTGGGCGTCGAGGACTCAGCGGAACGCATGTTCCAGCACTACATGGATCTCAACCAGTGGCGCGTGCTCCCCGGCCCGACGCGGATGTTCTGCGAGCAATCCAGCACGCTCATCGACTGGCTGCTCGACCTCGGTGTGGAAATTCCGTCTCAGCTCTCCCGCAACGCTCACATGCCCGGGCTGACCCGAGCCGGTGTCGAAGACGTCTGGCGCGGCCACGTGCCGAAGGACCAAGGCTACGGACTCGTCCAAGCCTTGGATCGGGCGCGGCGGCGGCTCAAGGTCGACCTCGCACTCGGCAGTCGCGCCACGGACCTGATCCGCGAAGGACCCGCAGTTCGCGGAGTCGTCATCGACGATGCTGAGGTCACAGCACCTTCCACCGTCATCGCCTCCGGAGGGCTGGCGCAGAACCCAGACCTGGTGCGCACCTACTTCCCCGACGCCCACCTCGCCGAGGACGCGCTGTTCGTGGTCGCCGCACCCGGCAGCCGAGGTGATCACATCGCGCTGGCACAACGGCACGATCTCTCGATCTTCGGCCGCGGCTGGGGCCTGCTGCTGGTCACCGCCGAGTTCCAGCGGTTCCACCACTGGCAGAGCGGTTTCCCGCCCGTGTCCCGGATCCACGTCAATTCCACGGGTCATCGGTGCATGGACGAAGACGCCCCCTATGCAGTCAGCCCTGGAATCCTCAAGGACCACGGCGGGCACGTCTGGGCTATCTTCGACGAAACCGCCCGAACCAGCCTCCCCCCGGGATACGCCGACTGGGCCGCTGACCGCGTCCTGGAAGAAGTCGGGAAGGGCGTGGTGAATCGTGCCGAGACAATCCCCGAGCTCGCTGCGCGCATCACCGTGCCGACTGCGAACTTGGTCCGCAGCGTGGAGCGGTTCAACACGATGTTGGGGCACGGCCACGACGAGGACTTCCTCCGGCACGAGTCGTTGGCCGCCAAGCAGATCGACCCACACCTGACACCAGTCGAAACCGGCCCGTTCTACGCGGTGCGAATGCTGCCGGCCGAACTGGTCTGCACTCACACGGGTCTGCGCATCAACAGCCGCGCACAGGTGTTGGACACCAACGGACGCGTGGTGCCCGGTCTGTACGCAGCCGGCGAGGCAGCCGGGGGAATCCTGGGCGAGCGCTACGTCGGCGGAGGCAATTCCGTGGCCCACGCCCTGGTCCTCGGCCGACTCGCCGGCCAACAAGCAGCCCAGCGCCTCGACGAGAAGGAGCCCGTCACGTGACCAGTTCGCCCGACCGGATCGCCATCGAGCAGGTGCTCTTGCGCTACGCACGAGCGGTGGACCGGCTCGACTACGACGGAATCCAGGACTGCTACTTCCCCGACGCCATCGACAACCACGGCGGCTACCACGGGCCGGTCAGCGGACTCATCGACAACATCCGCAGGCGCCACGCCACCATCGACTCGTCGCAGCACTTCATCAGCAACATCCTGGTCGAGTTCACCGATGACAACACTGCAGAGGTCGAGTCCTATTGCCTCTGCTACCTCAGGCAGGCGCCGGATCCGGACACGTCCGAGCACGAGCTGGCAACCATCCGGTGCCGTTACGTCGACAAGTTCGAGCGCCGCGACGCTCGCTGGCGCATCGCCGACCGCGTCGTGGTGTTCGACGAGTTCCGGACAGAACTGATCACCGACAGGCTGAACCCGGCCTGGGTCCGCTCGCGGAGAGACGCCGCAGACCCCGTCTACGGGCGGTGACGGCCCGCTGCGGCACTACCGGGAGGCGAAGAGCTGGCCGCTGAGCTCCTGGGCCGCCTTGACCACCTGCGGTGCCGCCCGCTCGACAGCACCAGGGTCGACGAGGGACACACCGAGACTCACCTCGGGCACGGTCGGTGGCGTCTCGACGCGCACCGACACACCGATGATGCCGGGTATCACCTGCCCGGTGGACACGGCGTAGCCGCGCTCTCTGGCCTCGACCACCTCGGGAGCGTCATCATCACGAGCCGGACGGCCGGCCAGAATCGCAAGACCGCCCGAGCCACTGTCTATCGGGTGGCGCTGCCCGGACCGAAATGCGATGTGGGCGGCGGCCATGCGCGGTTCCACGACGAGCACCGCCTGCACCTCGGTGTCGCTGATGGGCACCATCAGGTTGGCCGTCGCGTCGACGGCGTTCGCCAGTCCCGCCATGATCGGGTACGCGAGGCCGCGCAGATCGCTGTCCACCGCCGAGGCCAGTTCCACGAGCCCGTACGCCAGGTGGAACCGCTTGTCCTCGGTGCGCCGGACGAGGTTGTGCGCGGTGAGCGCCTCCAGCAGCCGATGCAGCGTGTTGCGGTTGACGTCCAAGGACTGCGCCATCTCCGTCAGCGTCTCGCCGTGGGGGCTCCTTGCGAGGTGCCAGAGAATCCGAATGCCCCGGTCGAGGGTCTGAGCGCCCGCAACCGAAGCCGCCCGGCTGTCTTCCACCCTCAATCGCCGCCTTGTCCTACTGTTCCCAGGTACCGGGCAATCCTATACGCCACGCGGACTCACCCACCGCGTGCCGCGAGGCAGTCAGATCAGACGTCGCTCAGGGCGGGGCTCTTCAGACGCGCTGCGGGCATCTCCGCGGGAGCGAGGGCACCCCCGCCCCGATGGATGGGGCGCCCTCCCTCTTGGCAGGCACGCCCAGTCAGGCCGAGCCGGCCGGCGGTGCCTCGCCCACTGCCGCGACTTGCTGCGCGCTTGCGGCAGTGCCGCTCACAGCGGCTCCTGTTGGGCCGGGAGGATACGTGTGCGCACTTCGCCGAAACCGATCCTTCCACCCGACGAGCCGGGTGCCGTCGCCGAGATGGAGATCTCGTCGCCATCGGCAACGAAGGTCCGCTCCTCACCGGCCACCATCACTGGTTCCCGGCCGCCCCACGTGAGCTCGATGAACGCACCCCGCTGCTCCTTCTCGGGCCCGGAGATCGTGCCCGAGGCGTAGAAGTCACCGGTGCGGACGGAGGCACCGTTCACCGTCTGGTGGGCCAGCATCTGAGCAGGAGACCAGTACATCTCTCGATACGGCGGCTGCGAGACGACATCGCCGTTCCACTCGACGGTCAGGTCGATGTCCAGCCCCCACGGCTTCGCCTCCTGCAGATACGGCAGCGGTTGCGGATCCTGTCGCGGGGTCTGCACCCGAGCCTGCTGTAACGCGTCCAGCGGCACCACCCACGGCGAGATCGAGGTGGCGAAGCTCTTGCCGAGGAACGGACCGAGCGGGACGTACTCCCACGCCTGGATGTCGCGGGCGGACCAATCGTTGACCAGCACCGCACCGAACACGTGCTCGTCGAAATCGGCAGTGGGCACTCGCTGACCGAAGCCGGAGCCAGCTCCGACGACGAAACCGAGTTCGGCTTCGATGTCGAGCCTGCGACTCGGCCCGAACGTCGGTGCCGTCTCGTCGGGCGCTTTGCGCTGACCGCAAGGACGCACGACGTCAGTACCGGAAACCACGACCGTCCCCGCTCGCCCGTGGTAACCGACGGGAAGGTGCTTCCAGTTCGGCATCAGTGGCTCGGCGTCAGGCCGGAACAGCCGTCCCAGGTTGGACGCGTGGTGCTCGGATGCGTAGAAGTCGACGTAGTCGGCGACGTCGAAGGGCAGGTGCAACCGCACCTCCGAGATCGCGTGAACGGCGTCGTCCGGGAGATCACCTTCCAGACGGACACCCAATTCCTCCCGGACTTGCGCCCATCGCGCCCGACCCTGCGCCATGAATGGGTTCAGCGACGGTCGCGCGAAGACGTCATCGTTGAGCACGAGGGCGAGGTCGACGACCGAATCGCCCAAGCGGACACCGACCCTTGGCTCGGAGCCAGGTGTGGAGAACACGCCGTAGGGCAAGTTGTCCCGCCCGAACAGCGAATCATCTGAAACATCTACTCTGGTCATGCAAGTCACTCCGTCGATACGTTCGCCAACGAGCCGGGCAGCAGCCCCAGCTCGATCATCTCGGTCAGTGGCTCTGCGATGCTGCACGTGCCGAACGACAGGAACCGCTCGCGCGCGGCCGTCGCTCGGTCCGAACCGAGTCCGGACACCGCCCCTGCGACCCGGTGTCCGTCTCGTTCCGCCAGCAATGCCACCAGCTCGGACTCAGCGGCCCCGCGCACAGCCGCATCGGTCGCCAGCAATAGGTTCAGGAAGCCGTGCTGCTCGAACCCCGTGCGCGGATCCGTGTTGCGGATGGCGTGGTGCAGGCCAGCCGTCGCCTTGAACGGAACCCCTCCGGACACCGCTGCTCGCACCGCCGAGGCGAGTTCGGCCTCTCCCGGGTGCAGCTCGGCCTTGACCCCTCCCGTGCGGAACTTGGCCTTGTACCGAGTCCGCGACAACGCCGCGAGAACTCCCGCACGCCGGTCGTCACGCGGCACTTCCACGAAGACCTCGACGTCCGAGGGGACTCCTCCGCGATCCAGTGCTGCGACCAAGTCAGCCGCGGTCATGGTCTCGGGAACTGCGACCTCGATGGCTCGCAATCTCACCGGCGAGGACTTCAGTTCGCGGAGCGCGCCGAGTTGCTCCGGGCCAGCGGGGAGGGTGACCGCGAGCGGCAACTGCTCGTGCTGTCCCGCGAGCAGGTTGCGCAGCTCGCCCAGAACGCCGACAGCCACGACGAGAGGACCGACCAGGTCTGCGTGGGGAGCCTTCTCGTGACGCAGGTGAGCCGGAACGGCCTCCTGCAGCGGGAGAAGCCCGGGTGGGAACATCGCGGCGTCGTCGCACAGCCCCCGGGCGAACGCTGGGAGCGAGCTCACGAGACCGGCCCCCGTCCCGCCCAAGTCCAGGCGTAATTCGGGTCCTCGCAGGCCAGCGCGCCTTCGCCGAGTTCCAGCGGGCGGAAGGTGTCGACCATGACGGCGAGCTCGTCGAAGGACTCCACACCGATGCTGCGCTCATAAGCACCCGGCTGCGGCCCGTGCGAATGCCCCCCGGGGTGGACGGAGACCGAGCCGGGGCCGATCCCGGATCCCTTGCGCGCCTCGTAGTTTCCGCCGCAGTAGAACATGATCTCGTCGGAGTCCACGTTGGAGTGGTAGTACGGCACTGGGATCGACAGCGGGTGGTAGTCGACCTTGCGCGGCACGAAGTTGCACACCACGAAGTTGGCGCCCTCGAACACCTGGTGCGCGGGCGGCGGCTGGTGCACCCTCCCGGTGATCGGTTCGAAGTCGTGGATGCTGAAGGTGTGCGGGTACAGGCACCCATCCCAGCCGACCACGTCGAACGGATGCTGCGGGTAGACCATGCGGGTTCCGACGATCCGACCGCCCGCACGGTGCTTGACCAGCACCTCGACGTCGGTGCCCTCGCACAGCAGCGGCTCCGCCGGCCCGTGCAGGTCCCGCTCGCAGTACGGCGCATGTTCCAGCAACTGCCCGTACCGGGAGAGGTAGCGCTTCGGCGGGGCGACGTGGCTGTTCGCTTCGATGGCGTAAGCCCTGAGCGGCTCCTGCCCTCGGGGGACCCACCGATGCGTGGTCGACGTCGGAAGCAGCACGTAGTCGCCCGGCTGGACGCTCAGCGCGCCGAACACGGTCTCGACGGTGGCCCTGCCGGACTCGACGTAGACCACCTCGTCGCCGACGGCGTTGCGGTAGAGCGGCGAAGGCGCACCGGCCACCACGTAGGAGAGGCGGACGTCGCTGTTCCCGAGGATCAGCCTGCGCCCGGTCACCACGTCGGCGTTCCGCCAATGATCGCCGGGGAACAGCTCGTGCAGCTTCAGGTGCCGCGGTCGCAGCGGGTGGTTGGGCGTCGTGGCCTGGTCCGGCAGCTCCCACACCGATGAGCCCACGATCGCAGACGGGATGGTGCGGTGGTAGAGCAGCGATGAATCGGAGGAGAATCCCTCCTCCCCCATCAACTCCTCGAAGTACAGCTTCCCCGACCCGTCGCGGTGCTGGGTGTGCCTCTTCGGCGGGACCTCACCGACCTGGCGGTAGTACGCCATGCTCGCCTCCTGGTTCGAAGCCGTCACGGGCCGGCGCCGCTCCGCTGCCGACCGAGGGCGCAGCACCGACCTCGCTGAGGATAGTAAACACATTTACTACATTCAGGTAAGAGTCCCGCGCTGATCGACGAGGTTCAGTTGCGGCCGCGGACGTCGAACTGGTCGCGATTGGTGATCAGCTTTGTCAGCAGCATGACCAAGATCCGCTGCTCGGCCTCGGTGAGGACCGAGGTCCACTCGTGCTCGCGCTCGTTCTGCGCGGCGAAGATCTCCACCATCTCGCGGTGCCCGCGCTCGGTGAGCGACAACCGCACCGAACGCCCGTCTTGATCAGCGGGAGCGCGATCCAGCAGACCGTCAGCGATCAGGGGCTTCGCCAGGTTCGACACCGCAGCCCGGCTCATGCCGGTCAGCGCCGCGGCGTTCTTCGGCTCCAGCGGTCCCGCCAGCCACGCGACGAAGAGCAAGCGGAATGCCGACCACGACAGCCCGCGGGGACGATGCACGCTCGCCTCGAGGTCGTAGGTCACGATGTTGGAGGCGCGGTTGAGGGTGAGCAGCACCTCGGTCGCGAGCTGGTGGGAGAAGCCGTATTCCGCCGCGAGCCTGCCGTTCGCCAGCTCCACGAACGACCAGAAGTCCAGCTCTCTCTCCTGCGCACCCTCACCCTCGGCCATGTTCGCCAACCTAACGCACGCCACCAACGCCCTCAGCTGCAGGATCTGATACAGATCTTAACTATCCGGGTATCCCTCTGCCGCGTTGAAGAGCGGTAGCCGCGCGGAGGTGCGATGAGGAAGGCCGGCACCTCGGCCACCCTCGCCGGACCGCTCGGCTCTCGCCGCTCCGGCGTGTTCTACCGGAGATGCCGAGCCGCGGGTGACCAATTGCAGGGGCAGCACGCGGTGCTTGGGGGATGTGCTGTTCGGCTCGGCGATGCGGTCGCTGATGATGTCGAGAGCGGCCTGAGCGAGCTCGGTGATCGGCTGCTGCAGCGTGGTGAGCTTGGGACGGAGCCATTGGCCGACGCGGATGCCGTCGCACCCGACGACCGAGAGGTCCTCGGGGATGCGGATGCCGTGGAGTTCGGCAGCGCCCAACACGCCGATCGCGGCGATGTCGCTGCCGACGAAGACCGCGGTCGGGGCGGTGGCGGCTTTGGCGAGATGAGGGAAGGTGCTGGCACCGAACTGCTCGGTGTAGGGGCCATGCAGGACCAAGGTGGGATCGAACTCCAGCCCGGCAGCCTGCAACGCTTCGCGGTACCCGCGCAGCCGTTCCTGCGTGGTGGACAGTTCCGGCGGACCCGCGATGTGGGCGATGTTGCGGTGCCCGAGTTGGACGAGGTAGGTCGTGGCCTGGTAGGCACCGCCGAAGTTGTCGACGGTGACGGTGTCGATATCGGGTTCGATGTCGATCTCCTCGTCGACTGCCACCACGGGCAAACCCTCGGCGACGGCTTGGGTCAGCCGGGGGTTCCTGCGGTGCATGCCGACGTAAATCAGGCCGTCGACGGCTTCGGCACCGGCGGCCAGGGCGCTGATGCTGGACTCGCGCTCCGCACGCCTGCCCGTGACGCCGACGACCAACGAGGTGCCGGCCGCAGCCGCGAGATTGGCCGTCTCGTCAGCCAGCGCGGCGAAGAACGGGTTGATGAGGTCCGGCACGACCAACGCCACGACGCTCCCCTGCTCGGACTTGGCCGCCTCAGGGCGGTGGGCCTCGTAACCGAGCTCGCGGACGGCCTCGTCGATCCTGGCCGCAGTCTCCTCCTGGACTTTGAGCTGGCCGCGAAGGTATCGAGACGCCGTGGAGGCGGACACACCCGCACGTTGCGCAACTTTTGTCAAAGTCAACGGAAACCCTTTCACCCTCGTTGCATCCGTGGTCGTTCATATTAGCCCGTTGACTTGCGCCCCCACACGACCTACGTTTACGCAACACCAACACAACATTGCGCAACACTGGAGTTCCCATGAGTCGTGTGCTCATCGCTGGTGAGTCTTGGATCAACGCTTCGACCGACTACAAAGGGTACGACGCGTTTCCCCACACTCAGCTCGAAGTCGGTGCCACTCCCCTACTCGAGGCCCTCAGCCTCGCCGGGCACGAACCGGTTCACCTGCCCTCGCACGCCGTGGCCACGGACTTCCCTGCCACGTTGGAAGAGCTCGCCGACTACGACGTGGTGATCCTCTCCGACATCGGGGCGAACTCCCTGCTCCTGCCACCCCAGGTGTTCACCCACGCCCGACCGTTCCCCAATCGGCTCAAGCTCTTGAGCGAATGGGTTCGTCGCGGAGGCGGGCTCGCGATGGCTGGCGGCTACCTCAGCTTCCAAGGCTTCGAGGGCAAGGCGAACTACCACGCCACGCCGATCGAGGACGTGCTCCCCGTCGACATCCACCCCTACGACGACCGCACCGAGGCACCTGAGGGCGTGTACGGCGAGCTCACCGGGGTTGAACATCCCGTGACCGACGGGCTCGAGACCCACTGGCCGATGTTGCTCGGATACCAGCGACTCATCGCGAAACCCGATTCCGAACTCCTCGCGACGATCGAATCCCACCCGCTGCTGGTCACTCGGCTCGTGGGCGCCGGTCGCACGCTCGCCTTCGCATCCGACATCTCGCCGCACTGGGCACCGGAGGAGTTCACCTCCTGGCCGGGATACGGGCGGTTGTTCGACCAGGCCGTGGCTTGGTTGGCCGGTAAGGCGTGATGAGCGATGGACCACCGCGGTATCGCCGTCGTCGGGAGCCTGAACCACGACGTGCGCCTCTCCGTACACCGGCTTCCGCACAGCGGGGAGACCATCACCTCTGACGCCCTGCACCGAAGCCCCGGCGGCAAAGGTGCCAACCAAGCCGCAGCCTCGGCGAGGCTGGGGCGTGCCGTAGCCATGATCGGCGCGGTCGGTGACGATGACGCCGGACGCGACATCACCCACCGACTCGCGCGCGAAGGCGTGGGAACCACAGGTATCGACGTTGTGGATGACTCCACCGGCATGGCGGTCGTCCTCTGGGAACGACCTGAATCAACGATCATCATCGCGCCGGGCGCCAACGCCTGGGTCACCGGTGATCGCGTTCAGGCGCACGCGGAGGAGATTCGCCAGGCCGGGGCCGTGCTGTGCCAGCTCGAAACCCCGCTCAGCGCACTCGGGGCGGTCGCGGACCTCGCCGCGGGTATCACGCTCCTCAACCCGGCCCCGAGCGCGGGCGTCCCACTCGATCTCCTCCGCCGCTTCGACGTCGTGGTACCGAACCGGTTCGAGCTGGCAGCGCTCGCCGGAGCTCGTGAAGCACCGCGCTCCGTCGCGGAGGTGCGAGCCATGGCCGAGAGCCTGGGCCACCCGGCCGTCGTGGTCACCCTCGGTGCGGACGGCTGCCTGGTTGTCCAAAGGAATCAGTCCGCGGCGCACAAGAGCAGCGCCGCGGTCCACGTCCGTTCCGTGGACGTCCGCGCCGTCGACACCACCGGGGCCGGCGACAGCTTCTGCGCCGGCCTGGCCGACGCACTCCTGGACGGCGTCGACCTAGCCGACGCGGCGCGCTGGGCCACCCAAGTCGCCGCCGCGACGACGACCCGGGACGGCGCTCTCGACTCACTTCCCGCTCGCGCCGAACTTCCCTCCCCCACTCACATCCGCTCACGCACCTGACCCCCAGCAGAATGCGAGGCCATGCAATGACGCACACCAAGCAGTCTGGTAACCCCTCTCCCGAGGAAGTGACGAATCCCGGGAGCCCAACACCGCTCGCTCGCGCGGGCAGGACCACCGCAACGCTGGTGTTGGTGCTGCTCACCGTCCTCGCCGGGGCTCTCGGACCTCTTCAAGCCGCCGCGAACGGCCAGCTCGGCGATACCCTCGGCGACGGGCATGCCGCCGCGACGATCTCGTTCGGCAGCGGGCTGATCCTGATGATCTTGATCGTCGCGGTGCGGTCCCGAACTCGACGGCAGGCGATGTCACTCCCCCGCCTCGTGCGCTCCGGGCAGATCCGGTGGTGGAACTGCCTGGCCGGCCTGTGCGGTGTGATGGTCGTCCTCTCCGAAGGTGTCACGGTGGGCACTCTCGGAGTCGCGGTGTTCCAGATCTCCCTCATCTCCGGATTGGTCACCTCCGGCGTGATCTGCGACCGCCTCGGCATCACCGAGCAAGGCAAACAACCCATCTCGGTCCCGCGGCTGACCGGCGCCGTCCTGACCATCGTCGCGACCATCATCGCCATCTCGCCCAACCTCCACGTGCCCGGCACCGTGGCCCTCGCGCTCATGCCGTTCGTCGCCGGCCTCCTCGCCGGATGGCAACCCGCCGGTAACGCAGCCGTCGCCGACGGCACCGGCTCGATGCTGGTCTCGATCGGTTTCAACTTCCTCGTCGGGTTCGTGGCACTGGCGAGCGCCCTCGGAATTCGCGCTCTGCTCAACGGTGTGCACTTCGACTTCCCCGCGCAGTGGTGGCTCTACAGCGGTGGTGCGCTGGGCCTGATGTCGATCGCCGCGATGGCCGCTCTGGTGCGCGGGCTCGGCCTGCTCCTGCTCGGCATCGCCTCGGTCGCCGGCCAGCTCCTCGGCTCTCTCGCGCTCGATGCCGCGTTCCCGGCGCTGGGGCATCCCGTGCACCTCGCGACCTTGCTCGGCACCCTTCTCGCTCTCGTCGCCGCCGCCATCGGCACCCTCCCCACCCGTCGCACCCAACTCCCCGAGGGTGAAAAGCCTTGACACCCACCGCGCACACCGTTCGCGGGCCGGTCACCGCAGAGGACCTCGGCCTCACACTGCCGCACGAGCACCTGTTCAACGATCTCTCCGGGGTGTTGGACAAACCCAGCTACGAGTTCTCAGCGGAGCTGGCCGACCGGGAAGTCTCCGCCTCGGTGGCCTGGTCCCTGCGCCACGACCCGTACTGCTGCGCCGACAACATCGCCGACAAGCCCGTCTCCGCCGTCCTGCGCGAAATCACGGCGTTCCAAGCCGTCGGCGGGAGAACGATCGTGGACGCCACCTCCAGTCCCTCCATCGGCCGCCACCCCCAGCGCCTGCACGAGGCAGCCCAGCGCACCGGGCTCAACATCGTCATGGGGTGCGGCACCTACCTGGAGAAGTTCGAGCGCGAGACGATCACCGCACGGGCCCTCGACGACCAGGCCCGCGCGATCAGCGACGAACTCAGCCACGGCGTTGCCGGAACCGGGATCAGACCCGGAATCATCGGCGAGATCGGGGTCTCCCCCCAGTTCACCGATGCCGAACGAGCAGCCCTGCGCGCAGCCGCACTGGCCCAGCTCGACCACCACTCCGTCGCCCTCATGATCCACCTGCCGGGGTGGCAACGACGTGCCCACGAAGTGCTGGACATCGTCGTCGACGAAATCGGCGTTCGTCCCTGCAAGGTCGTGCTTAGCCACATGGATCCGTCCGGGGCGGACACCGCCTACCAGCTCTCCGTGGCCGAGCGCGGCGTCTGGCTGGAGTTCGACATGATCGGGATGGACATCACCTTTCCCCAGGAAGGCGCAGCCCCAGCCCCGCTCGAAACCGCGACCGCGGTCGCCGGTCTGGTGTCGCGCGGCTTCACCGAGCAACTGCTCCTGAGTCACGACCTGTTCCTCAAGCAGATGTGGACCCAGCACGGCGGAAACGGCTTGGCCTACGTCCCCACCGTCTTCGCCGAAATGCTCGCCGCGCGTGAGGTTTCCCGGGAGGCCATCACGACCATGCTGATCGACAACCCCACGGCCATGCTGACCGACTAACTCCATCGACATCCAGGCATTCCGCGCAGAGCAGTGGAGGAAACCGTGCAGGACACCGTCGCCCTGGCTCAGCGACTCGTGCAGATCGATACTCGTGCGGGCAACGAGAAACCAGCGGCCGAGCTCATCGCCGACCTGCTCAGCCGAGCCGGGTTCGACGTGCGCGTCGAGGAACCGGTCGCCGGCCGGGCCAACGTCATCGCCCGATGCGGCACGGGGACGCCCATCACGCTCACCGGCCACCTCGACACCGTGCCCGCCGATCCCGAAGACTGGTCCTTCGACCCGTTCAGCGGGGCGATCGACAACGGGCGACTTCTCGGCCGAGGCAGCAGCGACATGAAGGCGGGCGTGGCTTGCCTCGTGAACGCCGCGATTCGACACGCCACCGAACACCCGCACGGTACGGCACTGCAACTCGTCTTCACCTTCGGCGAAGAGACGGGCTGCGACGGGGCCAGGACGATCGATCGCGCGGCACTGTCCCCCAGCCCGCTGCTGATCGTCGCCGAGCCGACGGCCAACCGAGTTGTGCTCGGCCACAAAGGCACCCTGTGGCTACGCCTGACCGCACGAGGGACCGCGGCGCACGGCTCACGCCCCGACCTCGGCGACAACGCGGTCGCCGCGCTGGCGACGGCGGCAATGCGCATCCACGATCAGGGGGACTGGCCGATCAGCCCCACGCACGGGCCCGCAACGGTCAACGTCGGCACGTTCCACGCTGGAAGCCAACCCAACCTCGTCCCCGACCGCGCGGAAATGCAGCTCGACGTACGAACAGTGCCGGAGTTCAACTCGCACAACGCTCTCACAGCCATCAGCGAGCTCGCCGGCCCGGACATCACGATCGAATCCGTCCTCGACCTTCCCGGTGTCGGTACGAACGGCGACTACGAGGTGGTACGACCGATCGTGAACATGCTGGACGCGAATCCAACCGCATGGCAACCCGATTACGCCACCTACTTCACCGACGCGTCCGTGCTCGCCGACCGCCTCGGCGAGCCAACCGTGATCCTCTACGGACCGGGCGAACCGGAACAGGCGCATACCGTCGACGAATCCTGCCCCGTCACGGCCATCACCGACGCCACCCTCGCCATCGGCCGCCTTCTGGAGAGCAACGACTTCCGCCCCTGAAACAACCACAACACCCCAGCACCAAGCGCATCAGGTCCAGCCGAGTGAGATGACCGCGCGAGCTCGGCACGAAGGCCGGTGGCCGTGGCAGCGACGAGATCGTTGGATTCAGGCATGGCCGACGAATCATTCAGTCATCGCCGTGTGACAACCCGATTTCCAACACCTGATAGTCCACCAGGCAGCCGATTACTGGTTCAGTCCAGGTCACGGGGGATTTCAACCAGCCGGGCTCACAACCGGGCTCGACGAGCCTCACGGGGCCGTCCGAACAGAGCTCGACCGCAGCAACGATCACGGACTGTCCGGCCTCCCGCAGTTAGGTGGACCGGGTGCCGCGGGCCACACTGATGCCTCCTGCGGCGCTCGGAGCTAAAGGGACCACGGCTCGACGGTGGTTTCGGTCGCGATGAACCAGTCGATCGCGTCGAGGAAGTGTTTCTCGTGCTCGTTCAGCGGTTCGGCCTGCGGGGAGGCGAAGGCGGTGCGCACGTCGTCGACGGTGTCGAAGTACAGCTCGGCCATGCCGTCGTAGGGCCAGGACTTGCGGTGCTCGATGGCCGGGTTCTGCCGGTAGGCGCGCAGACCCGGTAGCTGCCACACGAGCGCGGGATGTTCCTGCTGCCAGTAGGTGAGGAAGTCTTCCCGCGACAGTCCCGGCAGCGCCTTCAGCATCGCGACGATCTTGACCGACATCGATGAGTCCTTTCCGCTACCAGCCGACGAGCTGGCGCAGGTTGCTCTTGACGATCTTTCCGCTGGGGTTGACCGGCATGGAGCCAGGTTCGAGGAACGCGAAGCGCTTCGGGATCTTGTACCCGGCGAGAGAAAGCCGCAGGTGCTCGCGAAGATCGCTCTCGGTCGCGCTCTGCCCTGGACGCAGTGCCACCACAGCACGGACCTCTTCGTCCCACTCGGTGCTCGAGACGCCCAGCACGCCGCACTCCATCACGGCGGGGTGGCTGTAGAGGACCTGCTCGATCTCCGAGGCGTAGACGTTCTCCCCGCCCGACTTGATCAGGTCCTTCGCGCGGTCGCGGAAGTAGAAGTAGCCCTGCTCGTCCCGAGTCACCAAATCACCGGTGTGCAGCCATCCCTCACGCAGGGCCTCGGCGGTCGCCTCGGGATTGTTGTAGTAGCCGAGCATCACCGCCGGGCCGCGCACGGCGATCTCGCCGAGTTCACCGGGTCCGAGCGGATCGCCCGTGACCACGTCGACGACACGGGCCTCGACCATGGAGTACTCCTGGCCGATGGAGCCATCGAGCTCGGGCCGCATGATGTCGCGGTCGAGCAGCCGGGTCACCATCGGCCCGCCCTCGGTCAGCCCGTACCGGAAGTGCATCCGCACCCGCGGGGTCAACTCACGCACGGCTCGCTTGTCGGGCATCCGAAGCAAACCGCCTCCACTGTGGAGCTGGCGGAGGTGCTTCTGGAATCCCGGTGTTTCGAAGATGCCGGCCTGCAGGAGGCGGCGCACCATGTTCGGGATCATGAAGGAGGTGGTGATGCGCTCCCGCCCGACCAGCTCGCCGATCTGCTGCTCGTCGAAGCGGTGCAGCATCACGTTGGTGCCGCCGCTCATGTAGTGCGGGGCGAACACGCACAGCAGCGCGGCCGAGTGGAACATCGGCGTCACGTTGAGCGCGACGTTCTCCGTTGCGCTGGCCATTCCCACGTCGAGCCGCTCGTTGATCGAGTTCACGATCCCGGAACGGTGGGCCAGCACGACGCCCTTGGAGAACCCGGTAGTCCCTCCGGTGAACAACACGCACATCGGGTCCTCGGGCCCGACCCCGGGATCGACGGCTTGCCCCGACGTGGCCGCGAGCGCCTCGAACTCGTCGCCCTGCCGGAAGACGCTGAGCGAGGGATCGAGATCGCCGGTCGACCGCGCGGCGTCCAGCGCGTCGTCGAACTGCGACTCGACCAGGACGGTGCGGGCGTCGGTGGAGGCGATGCCCTGAACCAGCTCGGCGGTGGCCCAGCGCCAGTTGTACATCACGGCCACAGCGCCGGCGGCGATGACGCCGAGGAACGCCTCCACGCAGAAGATCGAGTTCCCGGCCAGGATTCCGACGTGGTCACCGCGCCGGACACCGGAGGCTCGCAGACCGCGGGCGATTCCCTCAACCCGCGCACTGAGCACGCGATGGGTCAGCCGGCCGGTGTCGTCGACCAGCGCGTCCCGGTCGGGGTGCCTGCGGGCGTTGAGGCGCACACAGTCGGCAAGGGTCCACATCGTTGTCTCCTCCGCACACTCCGAACTTGCCCAAGAGCCTAAGAAACGAATGCACGTTTGTCTAGCTCGACTTCTTGTCTTCGCAGCAAGTCGCGGTAACATACGGTCGCTCGTTCGTTTTTAGTTGCGTACCCAGGAGTGCTGATGACCGACATCCAGGACAGCCCAGCGACCAGCGCCGAGGACGTGCACGGCGAACTCGGACGCCGGCTGGAGCAGGCCCGGCTCGGAGGTTCGGAGAAGAACCGCGCGAAGGTCCTCGACTCCGGCAAGATGCTCGTCCGGCAACGCCTGGAGCTGCTGTTCGACGAGGGTTGGTCGTTCGAGGACGGCCTGCTCGCGCGCTACGACGAAGGGCTGCCCGGCGACGCGGTGGTGACCTGCATCGGCAAGGTCGACGGGCGCGAAGTCGCCGTGATCGCCAACGACTTCACCGTCAAGGCCGGCACCTGGGGCAAGAGGACGTTCGAGAAGATCACCCGCACGCAGGAGATCGCCGACGAGACCGGCATTCCACTGGTGTACTTGTTCGACTCCGCCGGCGCCCGAATCGACGAGCAGTTCGAGAGCTACGCCGGTCGCCGTGCCTGGGGAAACATCTTCTACAACCAGGTGCAGATCTCCGGGCGCGTCCCGCAGGTGTGCGCGCTGTTCGGCCCCTCGCCCGCCGGATCGGCCTACGTCCCGGCGTTGTGCGACTTCACGATCATGGTCCGCGGCCATGCCACGGCCTACCTCGGATCTCCCCGCCTGGCGGAGATGGTCACCGGCGAGAAGGTGACCCTTGAGGAGATGGGCGGCGCCGAGATGCACTGCCGCACCTCCGGTCTCGGCGACTGCCTCGTGGAGGACGACGCCGAGGCCATCGCGGCGATCCGCGTCTGGCTGTCGTTCCTGCCGGCGAACTGGGAGGAGAAGCCGCCGGTGGCCCCTGCCGCCGCGCCCGCGTCAGCTCGAACCGTCCAGGAGGTCGTGCCGGAGCGCGAATCCGAGGTCTACGACGTGCACGAGCTCATCGACGCCCTCGTCGACGAGGACTCGTACCTGCCTTACAAGGACCTCTTCGCTCCCGAACTGGTCACCGGCTACGCGCGGATCGAGGGCCACAGCGTCGGCCTGATCGCCAACCAGCCCATCCAGCGCGGCGGCGTGCTGTTCCCGGATTCCTCCGACAAGGCCGCCCGGTTCATCTGGACCTGCAACGCCTACAACATCCCGATCATCTTCCTCGTGGACATCCCGGGCTACATGATCGGCTCGGAGGTGGAGAAGCAGGGCATCATCCGCCACGGCGCAAAGATGCTCTTCGCCGTCGCCGAGAGCCGGGTGCCGCGCATCGCCGTACTCGTGCGCAAGGCCTACGGCGGCGGGTACCTCGCGATGTCCGGCGCGCCGATGAAGCCCGACGCCGTCATCGCGCTGCCCACCGCCAAGCCCGCGCTGATGGGTCCGGACGCCGCTGTCAACGGCATCCACTACAACCGCATCCAGGCCATCGAGGACCCCGAGGAGCGCAAGCGCTTCGTGGCCGAGAAGCAGGCCGAGTACGCCGAGGGCATCGACGTGTTCAAGATCGCCAACGAGAACGCCGTCGAGGCCGTCGTCCCGGCGAACGAGCTGCGCGGGGAGCTGCACCGCCGCCTGTCGGTCTACCGGCGCCGCGCCACCCCGCCCGCCGCGCGCCGCCAGGCCGTCACCCCCGTCTGAGTCCGGAGAACGAGGAGGAGCACGCACATGGCCTTCAGCTCACTGTTCGAACCCGTTGATCTCGGAAGCTTGAAACTGCGCAACCGGTTCGTGATGGCACCGATGACGCGAAGCCGGGCGAGCCGGGACGGCATCCTGCCGGAATCGGCGCCGACCTACTACGCCCAGCGCGCCACAGCCGGGCTGATCGTCTCCGAAGGGGTCTGCGTCTCCCCCGTCGCGGTCGGCAACCCCAAGGTGCCGGGGATCTGGACCAACGACCAGATGGCGTCCTGGGCGAAGGTCGCATCAGCGGTGCACGGGGCCGGGGGCACGATCGTCGCCCAGCTCTGGCACACCGGACGCGCCTCGCACCCCTCCCTGCAACCCGGCGGCCAGGCGCAAGTCGGCCCGTCCGCGATCGGAATCGACGGGTCCACCTACGCCCGGGACGGGCGGGCGCCGCACGTGACACCGCGGGCTCTGGAGACCCTGGAGATCCCGGTCATCGTCGCGCAGTACCAGCGCGCGGCGCACAACGCGATCGCAGCCGGGCTGGACGGGGTGGAGATCCACGCGGCCAACGGCTATCTCATCGACCAGTTCCTCCAGGACAACGCCAACACCCGCACCGACGCCTACGGCGGGACCATCGAGAACCGCGCCCGGTTCCTCGCCGAGGTCATCGCCGAGGTCAGCGCCGAGATCGGCGCTGACCGGGTGGGCGTTCGCATCTCCCCGGCCAGCACCTTCCAGGGTATGGCCGACTCCGACCCGGCCGCGCTGTTCGGCCACGTTCTCGCCGTGCTCGACGAGGCCGCTGTGGCCTACCTGCACATCGTCGAGCCCGGCATCGATGGTTCGGAGAGCCTCGCCGGCGCTCATGACGTGGCTCGCAACGGACTCGGTTCGGCCTGGGCACGGGAACGCTACACGGGCAAGATCGTGGCCGCGGGCGGCTACCAGGCCGCTTCAGCGGAGGCCGCGGTGCTCAGCGGGCACGTCGATGCGGTGGCGTTCGGTCGCCCCTACATCGCCAATCCCGATCTGCCGGAGCGCGTCGCCGGCGGGACACCGCTGACCGAGTCCGACCGCGCCACGTACTACGGCGGGGGCGACGCCGGCTACATCGACTACCCCGCGTCGCAAGGGACCGTCAGCGGTTGATGCACCGACGATGAACGGGGTGACCGGGTTCAGCCCGGTCACCCCGTTCATCGTCGGTGCGCTTCAGCTGCCGGTGGCGGCAACGGCCGCGGAGGGCACTCCGACCTGGCGCAGGATCAGCTCGGTGTAGGTCTGGACGATCGCCTCGAGAGACATTCCACCGCGCGGCTTGTACCAGGACGCCACGTGGGTACCCATCGCGACGATCGCGTAGGTCTGCAGCCGCGCGTCGACGACCTCGGCCTTGCCCTGGGCGGAGAGTTCCTCGATGACACCGCGGATGAGCTTCTCGTACTGGTCGCGCTTGCCGACCACCCGCCTGTGTTCCTTGGCGGGGAGCGCGCGCAGCTCGGAGTTGCCGATGAAGACCTCGCGGGCGCGCTGGGCGTGGAACCGGATGTGGGTGTCCACGCAGGCGCGCAGGGCCGCGACCGGGTCGTCCTCGTGCTCGCGCAGCACGCTGCGAAGGGCGGCGAGCAGGTCGTCCATGATGCCGATCATGATCGAGCTGAGCAGCTCGTCCTTGCCGCTGATGTGGTTGTACAGGCTGCCGACGCGGATCCCGACCTTGGCCGCCACCTCGCGCAGCGAGGTCGCTTCGTAGCCGTGTTCGTAGAAGAGCTCGATCGCCGCCTCACGGATGGCGTCAGGCGTGCGAACGCCGTTCGTGGGGCGCGGCATGCGGTGCTCCGATCCGTAGTGGGAGGCCGAAGGGCCTCGCCGGGTGTTCCCACCCCATTCTAACCGATGGCGAACAAGCAGCCGTTCGTTAACCCGCGCGTGTCGTGCTCAGGAGATCGACGTGCCCCCGTCGACCGGCAGGACGTGGCCGGTGACCCACTCGTCGTCGATGAAGCGGGTGATCCACCTGGCCACCTCGGCGGGCTCCCCGGTGCGGCCCAGCGGGATAGTGGAGGCGCGCTGAGCGAGGAACGCCTCCGTGGCCGCGGGGTCCATGCCCGCCGTGGCGAACAGAGGGGTGTTGGTCGGGCCCGGAGCGACGGCGTTCACCCGGACCCCGTGGGGTGCCAGTTCGAGGGCCCAGCAGCGGGTGAGCTGAGCGACGGCCGCCTTCGACGCCGCGTAGTGGGCGTTGGAGACCGACGCCTTCAACGCCACCGTGCTGGAGAGGTTGACCACCGCGCCGCGGGTCTCGATCAGATCCGGCAGCAACGCCTGCGTCACCAAGGTCGTTCCGGTGACGTTGATGTCGAACAGCCGTCGCACGTCGGTGGCCCCAACGTCAGCCAGCGAGCCGAGCACGAAGATGCCGGCGGAGTTCACCAGGAAATCCACCCGGCCCCACGTCCCGCGCACCTCCTGCGCTGCTGCGGCGACCTGGGCCGGGTCCGTGACGTCGACGACCGCCGTGAGCGTGGCTTCGCGACCGGACAGCCACTCCAGGCCGTCGCCGCTGATGTCCCAGCCTGCCACGTGGGCACCGCGTTCCAGCAGCAGCTCCGCGGTTGCCCGGCCCAACCCGGATCCGGCACCCGTCACGACGCCGACCAGCTCGGACGTCATCACTCACCGCCTTCGGGACGGCGGCGGACCATGAAGCTGCTGGAGAACGTCATCACCGTCTCACCGCGCTGGTTGACGGTCCGGTAGGCGAGCGTCCAGATTCCGCGATCCGGTTTGCTCGTCGAGCGGGCCGCGGCGACCTCGGCTTCCGGGTGGACGGTGTCGCCGATGAGCACCGGCGCCGTGGCCCGGACCTCGTCGAGACCGAGCCAGGCCTGCACGTTGCCGAAGATGCCCGTCTGAGTGAACAGCCCCAGCGACAACGACAGCGACAGCGGGCCGTGGGCGATCCGGCCCGCGAAACCCGCTTCTCGGGCGTGGTTCTCGTCCAGGTGCAGCGAAACCCAGTCCCCGGTCAGGCCCGCCCACTGGACCAGGTGCGAGTCCGTTACCGTCACACCCGGGCCGCGCAGCGCATCGCCAACCGCGAGGTCCTCCCAGAACACGCGTCCCTGCCCGGTCACCGCGCTCATGCGCTCACCTCAGCGGGACGTCGCTTCATCAGCGCAGCGCGGCGCAGGCGGCAGACCAGCTCGTCGCGCTGGTTGAGCGCGCGGTGCTCGAGCTTCACGATGCCGGTGTCCGGACGGCTCTTGGACTCGCGCACTTCCAGCACTTCGCTCTCGACGCGGAGCGTGTCACCGATCAGCACCGGTTTCGGGAACTGCACGTCCTCGAAGCCCAGGTTGCCCGCCGTGGTACCCAGCGTCAGGTCGTTGACGTGGATGCCGGTGACCAGGCCGAGGGTGAACACCGAGTTCACGATCCGGGTGCCGAACATCGAGCCCTTGGCGAACTCCTCGTCGAGGTGCAGCGGTTGCGGGTTCATCGTCATCGTCGTGAACAGCAGGTTGTCGGTCTCGGTGACCGTGCGGGTCACGGCGTGCCGGTGGACCTCGCCGACCACGAACTCCTCGAAGTACAGGCCTGCCATGATCATTCCTCCTCGTTGTTCCCGGCCACGGCTAGGACCGATCGGGCGCGCTGGGCGTGGGCGAGGTCGATGTGCTCGCCCTCGAACATCACCGCTCCCTGACCGTCGCCGGCTCCGGCCTCGTAGGCCGTGACGAGGCGCCGCAACCGGTCGAGTTCGGCCGCATCGGGGGTGTAGGTCTCGTTAACCGGTCCGACGTGCGATGGGTGGATGACGACCTGCCCGCCGAAGCCGAGGTCGCGGTTGGCCCGCGCGAACGCGCGCAGGCCGTCGAGGTCGCGGAGCTCCTGCCAGAGTCCGAGCACGATGTGCTCCAATCCTGCCGAGCGGGCCGCCAGCACGACCTTGCTGCGCAGGTACAGGGTTTCCAGGCCGCCGGGGCTCCAGGTGAATCCGACCTCGCGGGAGATGTCGGTGTCCTTCGCGGCGGCGGCCATCAGGCTGACCACCCGGGGCGCCGAAGCGATCTCGTCCACATTGGTCAAAGACCGCGCCGTCTCCAGCGACGGGATCAAGCCCACCGTGCCGCGCGGCAGCCCGCGTTCGATCTCGGCTGCGGTGACCAGGGCGTCGTAGGCGAGGACGTCGTCGCGCCCGTAGACCTTGGGCAGCAGCAAGGCCGTGAGACCGGGGCGGACGACGGCCGCGACGTCCTTGCCGAAGAGGTCCGTCTCGAGCGGGTTGACCCGGACCACCAGGTCCGTCGGGCCCCCGGCCAGGCGCTCGAGGGTCGCAGCGGTGGCCGCGCGCGCCTCGTCCTTCGCCCCGTGCGGAACGGCATCTTCGAGGTCCAGGATCAGCGCGTGCGCCCCGGCGCGAACGCCCTTGTCTGCCCAGTTGGGCTTGTGCCCCGGCACGAACAGCAGGGAGCGGTAGGGTTTCATCACGCCTCCTCGTCGGTGAAGCGGAAGACCGCGGTCGCGCCGCCGTCGACGACGAGTGTCTGACCGTTGATATTCGCGGCGTCCTCGGACAGCAGGAACGCGCACACCCCGGCGACCTCGTCAGCGCTGGAGATGTGCCGGGTGGGCGTCTTGCGGAGGAACGCCTCCATCGCAGCCGTGTTGAGCATCGGTGTGCGCATCGGTCCTGGGCAGACCGCGTTCACGGTCACTCCCTTGCCCCAGAAGTCGAGCACCAGCGCCCGGGTGAGGTTGACCACCGCGCCCTTGGAGGTGGCGTAGGCGGTGAACTCGTAGCCGTTCATCCCGGCAATCGAACCGATGTTGACCACCCGGCCCGCACCGGTGGCGGCCAGATCACCGGCGAACTCCCGAGTCACGGTGTAGGCACCGGTCACGTTGACGTCGAGCACCTTGCGGAAAGTCGCGGTGTCGGTGGTGTCGAGCTGGCCGCGGAACATGATGCCGGCCACGTTGATCACGTGTTGGGGCAGCATGTCTCGGGTGACCAGGGTCTTGCGCAGCTCGTGCACGGACTCCTCGTCGGTGATGTCGACGCCGAACCCGACGGCATTCCCACCGCTCTCGACGATGGCCTGCGCTGTCCGCTGCGCGGCGTCCTGGTCGAGGTCGAGGCAGACCGCGGAACGCCCCTGGGACGCGAGCCGACGCGCGATCGCCGACCCCAAACCGCCTGCGGCTCCGGTGATCAGTGCTGTTCCGGCGCTCATGCGGGCACCACCACGGCCAGCCGCGCACCTGCGGTGACCACGTCGCCCACAGCCGCACCGATCTCCCCGACCTTCCCATCCACAGTGGACCGCACGGGGTTCTCCATCTTCATCGCCTCCACCACGAACAGGATCTGGCCGGCGGTCACCGCGTCGCCGTCGGCGACCTTGACCGCGATGACCGTGCCCTGCATCGGGCTGCTCACCGCACCCGAGCCGCCGGCGCCGGGGTCTCCTGAGGACTTGCGCTTGGTTCCGTTCCCCCGCGAGCGGCGTGCGGCCGGTTCCGCAGGCGCTGCGGCGCCTGCGCCGGTGAAGAAGGGGATGACGTAGCGGCGACCGCCGACCCAGACCTCGTCCCGACCGCCTTCGTCACCGTCGGCGTCGTCCGGTTCCTCGGTTCCGACCGCAGTTGCGGTGGGGAACTCGACCGCGTTCTCCAGCCAGCGGGTGGTGAACGCGACGCCGGCGAAGTCGGGGTGGGCCAGCACGGCCTCGGCCGCAGGGATCGTGGTCGGCACGCCGTCGACGACCAGCTCGTCCAGCGCGGCCAGGGTGCGCCGGATCGCAGTGTCGCGGTCCGGGCCCCACACGACGAGCTTGCCGATCATGCTGTCGTAGTGCGGCGCGACCTCGTCGCCGCTCTCGTACCCGGAGTCGAACCGCACTCCGGGGCGCATCGGCACCTGCAGGGCGTGGATCGGGCCCGAGCTGGGCACGAACAGGCCACCCGCCGGGTCTTCGGCGTTGATGCGGCATTCGATCGCGTGTCCGCGAGGGGCCGGCCCCGAGGTGGGCACACTCAGCGGCTCACCGGCCGCGACCCGCAACTGCTCGGCGATCAGGTCCATTCCGAGCACGGCCTCGGTGACGGGGTGCTCGACCTGGATGCGGGTGTTCATCTCCAGGAAGTAGAACCGGCCGTCCTCGACGAGGTACTCGACCGTGCCCGCACCGACGTAGCCGACCGCTTTCGCCAGCCGCACGGCGGCCTCACCCATCTCCGCCCGCAACTCCTCCTGCAGCCCTGGCGCCGGGGACTCCTCGACCAGCTTCTGGTGGCGTCGCTGCACCGAGCAATCGCGGTCGCCCAGCCACACGGCGTTGCCGTGAGCGTCGGCGAAGATCTGGACCTCGACGTGGCGTGCCGCCGACAGGTAGCGCTCCAGGTAGACCTCGGAGTTGCCGAAGGCGGCTCCGGCCTCGCGACGGGCCGCGACCAAGGCGTCCTCGGCCTCGTCCGGCCCGGCGACGGTGCGCATCCCCCGTCCACCTCCACCGAAGGAAGCCTTCACCGCCACCGGGTAACCGTGCTCGGTTCCGAAGGCGCGGACCTCGTCAGCGCTGGTGACCGGCTCGGTCGTGCCCGGAACCTGCGGGACACCGGCCTGCGCGGCGACCCGGCGCGCAGCGACCTTCTCCCCCATCACCTCGATGGCGTCGCCGCTCGGGCCGATGAACACCAGCCCGGCGTCGGTGACCGCGCGAGCGAACTCAGCGTTCTCGGCGAGGAACCCGTAACCGGGGTGGATCGAGTCCGCACCGCTGTCCTGCGCCGCGCGGACGATCCTGGTGATGTCGAGGTAGTTCTCGGTCGCAGCGGTTCCGGGGAGTGCGACCGATTCGTCTGCGAGACGCACGTGCAGCGCCTTCTCGTCGGCGTCGGAGTGTACGGCGACGCTGGCGATGCCGTGCTCGGCCAGCGTGCCGATTATCCGGACCGCGATCTCTCCGCGGTTTGCGACGAGCACCTTCGACAGAGCCCCAGCAGCTCCTCGTCCTGCCTGCTCTCGCGGCACCTGGCCCATCGATCTCTCCCTCATTAACGAACGTGCGCTCGTTTTTTAATCTAGACTTGCACCCGATGTCCGGTCAAGAAATGCAGGTCACAGCACCCACATAGGCGAACGACTGTTCGCGAAGCAGAGCGGGCACCGGGAACAGCGACCGTTGGAGGACGCCGCTCCCGGCATCACGGGCGATCAAAGGTCCTCGTGCAGCGCCCTCTTGTAGTGCTCCGGCAGGAGAACCGTCGCGGTGATCGACACCAGCACGAGCCCTACGCCGATCGCCGAGAGCGCGAGCGTCCCGTTGCTCGTGTTTTGGAAGATCCACGCGGCCACGAACGGAATGGGCGCACCGAAAATGAGCCCGGCGAAGGTCATGCCCAGCGCGGACCCGGTGTAGCGCATGCTCGTCGGCAGCGCCTCGGAGAAGAAGGCCGCCTGGGTGCCCGCGGTGATCTGGATACCGCACAGCGCCAGCGCCACCACGGCGACGCTCGCCGCGAAGTTCATGCTGTTCATGATCGGGAACATGGTTCCGGCCGCAAGGCCCTGCATCGTCAAACCGACGATGAACATCTTCTTGCGCCCCACGCGGTCGCTGAACCTGCCACCGTAGATCGCGGCGGGCACCGAGATGAGGTTCGCCATGACCAGCAGCGAGAAGGTCACGGAGTTGGCGTAGCCCAGCTCCTTGGTCATGTAGTTCACGGCATAGGTCACGCAGATCCAGAACAGACCGGTCGACGCGCCCCAGGACAGAACCAGCTTGAGCACCGTTCCCGGACGGCGCCGCAGCACGGCGAGCGCCCGCTCCTGCGGAACCCCGGAAACTTCGGCTCGCTGCTGACTCTCCTTGAACGCGATCGTCTCCTCGATGCGCCGACGGATGAACATGCCCACGCCGAGCAGCACCACACCCATCAGGAAGGGCACTCGCCAGCCCCACGAGGCGAATGCCTCCTCGGACAGACCCGCGGCGAGCCCCGCGAGCACGACCGAAGCCATCGTCTGCGCGAGAGGCGAACCGATGGCGAGGATTCCGCCCATCATTCCCCGTCGGTCGTCCGGCGCGTGCTCGACCACGAGGATCTGCGCGCCGCTGGCCTCGCCTCCGAGGGCGAAGCCCTGCAGGAAACGCAATGCCACCAACAGCGTCGGCGCCAGGATCCCGGCGACGGCGTAGGTGGGCAGCAGTCCGATGAAGACCGAGGCCAGACCCATGAGCACGAGCGTGAACATGAGGACGTTGCGTCGGCCGATCCTGTCTCCGAGAACACCGAAGACGATGCCGCCCAGCGGCCGGGCCAGCATGCCGGCACCGAAGGTGGCGAAGGAGGCCAGCACGGCGGTGTTGTCGTCGAAGCTCGGGAAGAACAGACTCGGGAACAGGGTGGCCGACAGCGTCCCGTAGACGGCGAAGTCGAACCACTCCATGGCGGTTCCGAAGGTTCCACTGGCCACGGCTCGTCGCGCGGCCCGCTCGTCCGCGGGTGCTCTGGTCACAGGATGAGTCGCCTGTCTTGTGGATTCGGTGAATTCAGACATGGGAAGTCTTTTCTGCTCGGACTGGGGTGGCCGACCGCAGCGGAGGCCAAAGTTCACATGGAAACGAACAATCATCCGTTCGTTACTTTGCGAAACGACGTCTCACCGATTCGCAACGGTTCGCTCAGGAGTGGGATGAGCGAGGAGGCCGGGGACTCCAGCCGCTCGCCCTTTCAGAGCGAAGACGGGTGGCGCTGTCCGAGGAAGAACTCGATCTCCAGGAGCGGTCGGTCTGCTCCCAGCTCGGCAACGCTGACGAGCGGGCTGTCCATATACACCTCCTATGAACGTGCGTACGTTTTTCTCACTCGACACGTCAGGCCCTGCGAGGCCGGCGTCCTCAGTCCTCGTCGAGGATCGTGTTCCGCAGTACGCCGACCCCGGACACCTCCACCTCGCAGACATCACCGGGTTTCATCCACAGCGGGGGCTCTCGGCGGGCACCGATTCCGCCGGGTGTTCCGGTGGCGATGACGTCTCCCGGTCGCAGCTCGGTCCAGGACGAGCAGTAGGCGACGATCTCTGGGATTGAATAGGTCAGGTCCGACAGCGGCGCGCGCTGAACCTCTGCGCCGTTGAGACGGGTGGTCAGCTCCAGAGCCGCCAGATCGGCGATCTCGTCGAGCGTGACCAGCCACGGCCCCATCGAGCCGGTCGCCGGGAAGTTCTTGCCCGGGGTGAACTGATGGGTGTGCGACTGGAAGTCCCGGATCGACCCGTCGTTGAGGCAGGTGATCCCCGCGATGTGCTCCACTGCGTCCTCCGACGGGATGCGACGGCCTCCGTGACCGACGACGAGCGCGAGCTCGCCCTCGAAGTCGAAGCTCTCGCTCTCGGCCGGGCGGACGAGCGGCGCGCCGTGCCCGACGAAGGTGTCCGGGAACCGGGTGAAGATCACGGGGTACTCGGTTCGCTCCCGCCCGGTTTCGATGCGGTGCTTCTCGAAGTTCAGCCCCACGCACAGGACCTTCTGCGGGTCCGGCACCACCGGCAGGAGCTCGACGGAGTCGAGCGCAACTCGGTGCGCGGTGTTCGCCGCCGCGGTGACCGCGTTCCCGATGCCCTCGGTTCCAGCATCGCCGAGCGCGTGGGCCATGGTCGGCCAGCCCGGATTCGCGGCAGCCAGGTCGATGATCTCGCCATCGACGAGCGCACCCCACGACCGCCGGTCGGCACTTCGGTAGGACAGCAGCTTCATGGTCTCAACGACTCCGGGGTCAGTAGGATCGCGGCAGGCCGAGCCAGCGCTCGCCGACGAAGTTGCGCAGCATCTCGTTGGTCAGCGGCGCGAAGGTGTAGAGGCGGGCATCGCGGAAGTAGCGCTGCATGGGGTATTCGCGGCTGTAGCCCGCGCCGCCCATGACCCGCATCCCCGCATCGGTGATGTCGGTGGCCGCATCAGCAGCGGCGATCTTGGCCATCGCGGAGAAGGTGTCGAACTGCCCATCACCCGCACTGGCCGCATCGGCCGCTCTGGTGAGCAGGCCGCGAGCTGATTCCACCCGCACCGCCCCGTCGACCAGGCTGTGCTGCAGGGCTTGGAAGGCCCCGATGCTCCGACCGAACGCCTGCCGCTGCGAGGCGTAGGCGACCGCGCTGCGCAGCGCTCCGCGCGCGATGCCCAGCGCCACGGCGGCGGCGTTGAGCCGCTCACCGTTGAGAGTTCCGATCACCTGCCGGAACCCCGCTCCGACCTCGCCCAGGACGGTCGATTCGTCGAGCCGGACGTCGTCGAAGGTGACCTCGCAGGTGTCGAGGCCGTGGATACCGGCGGTGTCGAGCACGCGCACCGAGATTCCGTCGGCGTCCAGCGGCACCAGGAACATCGTGATGCCGTCGATCGCCGACCGAGCCCCCTCCGCCGTGCGGGCCAGCACGATCGCGTGCCCGGACGTCGCCGCGCCCGAGATCCACGTCTTCCGGCCGGAGAGCACCCACCCCGAACCGTCCTGGACGGCCTTCGTGCGCATGGCGCGGGCGATGTCGGTCCCGCCGTCCTCCTCCGAGAGCGCGAACGCGAGCCGCTCGCGGCCCTCCGCGAGCGGCGCGAGCACGCGCTTGCGCTGCTCGTCATCGCCGTAGTGGCTGAGCAGGCGCAGAGCCATGTACTGCACGACCAAGCAGACCGCCATCGAGGTGTGGCCGGCCCCGAGCTCCTCCAGCACGACGATCTCGTGCCGGGGGTCAGCGTCTTCGCCGGTCGCCGGGTCGGCACCCAGGCCGATGAGTCCGGCGGCACCGAGGTGGCCGTAGAACTCCTCGTCGAAGGCCTCCGACTCGTCGAGCCGGGTGACGCGCTCGTCCGGCGCGTGGTCGGCGAGGATCGACCGGATCAGTTCCCGGATCTCGGCCTGATCCGGTGAGTCCGTCCCGACCACGTCGACCTTCCATCCGGCGGGGCGGTCCTGCCCGCCTGCCATGCCGCTCTGCATGCTCGAGCCTTTCTGCCGCCTACCGCCGTCCGGCGTTCGGCGCCGATGTGTTCCGAAGGGGACTGGTCAGACGCGCCGATAGCCCTCAAGGGTGCTGTCGTCGACATCGTCGAGGTTAACCACGATGTTGTCCGGCGTCCGGCAGGTCAGCCAGACCAGCTCCTCGGTGGTGCTCATGTTGCCCTCGACGTGCGGCATGAACGGCGGGACGAAAACGAAGTCGCCCTCGGCCAGGTCCACGTGCTCGGAGTAGTTCGGGCCGAACCAGATCCGCCCCTTGCCCTTGAGAACGTAACCACCGGTCTCGGCTTCACCGTGGTGGTGCGGCAACGACCGGTACCCCGGCTCGTTGCTGACCTTGCCGTACCAGATCTTCGTTGCGGGGGTGTGCTGCGGACCGACACCCGAGATGCGCACCGCCCCGCCTGACTGCCCAGTACCGGCGTCCTCCTGGCCGCTCCGGGTCACAACGGGAACGTCGTCCTTGGCCATCGCTGCTCCTCCTCGTCGACTCGGACGCCCGAAGCGTAACGAACGTGCGATCGCTCGTCTACTATCATTTTTGACTAGACCAGCAGTTCAGAGTCCATTTAGACGAGCGCGTGTTCGTTTCTCGGCGACGATGCAAAACAAGATCCGCCCGAGCCGGGCATCCGCGGCGCGCTCTCACCACCACCCGCTGGGCCCGGAGCGGGGTCTATGGAGACCGATAGGACACCGCGAACTAGACCGCCGCGATGAAGCACTACCGGCTCGCCAGCGAGCACCACGCGCTTCCACCAGGACGCAACGGTTCCTGGCATTGGCCTCATGTGACGCTGAAATGATCGTGGTTACCAAATTGCCAAGAAGCGCGATATCGGTAAGTTCTTCTCGCCGACACCCGGGACACCCCACGGACCCCGCCCTCGGCAGTGAACACTTCGTGTTCACTGCAGCTCAAGACGCAGCCAGCCACGTCGCGTCACGGTGTCCCAGGTGGACTCGCTCCAGGACACACGGGACAGCAAGAGCCGATTGTCTCAACCAACTTCCGGAAGCATAAGCCGTGTCGTCAGTGCGCAACTCGCCCCACCGACACAGAATTACCCCACGTGTTTGATCTTTTGCCTGATCGCCGCGGCGCCGATTGCGCCTACCTGGCCGACGCCATCGCGCGACAGTTCTGCTGCCACAAACCGTCGCAATGACCCACCGACTCGACAACACTCGTGCTCGGACTCCGCTTCGTCGGGCCTGGTACGACCATCGGTGTGACATCGCCCAGGGCTCTCACTCCCCCGGCACCGCTAGCACCCCGAGTTCCCGGCTGAGTGCGGCCAGCTCCAACTCCGCGAGCGCCTGGGGGTCCCGCAGATCGACGCCGGTCGCCGACCGGATCGTCTCCAGTCGGTAGTAGACGGTGTTGGTGTGCACCGACAGCGCCTTCGCGGCACCGCTGACGTTGCCACCCTGCTCCATGAGTGCTCGACCGGTCTCCGTCCACTCGACGGCGTGCCGGGAGCTGAGGAGCGTCCGCACCCACTCGGGCAGGTCGGCCCACTCAAGCCGCGCCTGCATCGCCGCCACCTGCAGCACGCTCATCCGACCGAGGTTGTTAACCGGGTGCTGCTCGGTAGTCGCGTGCAGGGCCCGCTCGGCCTGGTCCCGGCCGACGGACAGATCCGACCGGGCGGGCAGTACCCGACTGATCCCCACGCGGAGGGGACTTCCCGCCGGTAGCGAGGACGTCACGAGGACCTCGCGGCCCTCGGGCACCGGCACGAGGGCGAGGAGCGAACCGGTGACCATCGTCCACGGAACGTCCGTACGCGTGACGAGGCGCAGCGTCTGCAGCAGCCGGCTGTAGTCGGCGACCAGCTCCGCGCTGGCATCCGGCCCGGCATCAGGGAGCCGACACAGCACGACGACTACCTCACGGTGCAGCACCCCGAGGTCGCGCAGCGTCTGCTCCGTCTCCTCCGGCGGAGCACCACGCACGAGCCGGTCGACCTTCGACCGCATGATCATCGCGGCGTGGACGCGTTCCTCCTGCGACGCCGCGAAGAAGGTGTCGGTGATCTGCTCGACGTAGTGGTCTGCGTAGGCGAGGTAGCGAGACCACAGCTCGATGCCGTCACCACCGGGCCCGAACTCCTCGCTGAACTCCTCGGTCAACCACCGCCACAGCTCGTGCCCGGCGACCCTCCAGGCACCGAGGATCGCGTTGGCCGGCAGACCTTGTCGCGCCCGCTCCCCTGCGATGTACAGCACCCGCCGTCCTTGCTCGTGCTCGTCCGTGCGCACCAGGTGGGCGAACTCGGTGATGACGTCCTCGATGGCCGATGCCAGCTCGTCGCCGTGGCCAAGCTCGCGCCACTGTCGGTAGACGGGGACTTGCTCCTCGACGGCCATGGCGATCTCTGAAGCGAGGCGCGGCGCGGTCTGCGCCAGCCGATCAGCGATCTTTATGGCGCCGGACGACCGAGGAGCAGGACCCACGTCACCGCCGTTTCACCGGGAGTTTGAGGAGCCTCTGAGCGTACTCGTCCATCACCGCGCGCGACTCGGTATCCAGCGTGGCGAGGACGAGGGAGCTGAGGTCGCTGCGCTGCCCGTCGAGCAGCTCCCGACCGGCCTCCTCCAGTCGGGCGACCGTCTCCCGGACGAGGAAGGCGGGACGCGCTGCGACCTTGCCCGCCACCTCGAGCACCGCCGCGGCGAGTTCCTCGCGCGGGACGACGCTCGTGACGAAGCCCCCTTCGCGCGCTTCCTTGGCGCCCATCCGCCGACCGGTGAGAACCAGGTCGGCGGTCCGGGTCATCCCGAGGTACCGCGCGACCAACGGCAGGCCGCCCATCGAGAAGGGGATGCCGAAATCCAGCTCCGGGATGGAGAAACGCGCGTCCTCGGAGACGATCCGCAGCTCGCACATCGCCGCGAGGACGAATCCCGCTCCGACACAGTGCCCGTGGACCTGGGCGACCTTGACGACCGGCATCGTGGCAAAGGCCTCGAGCGCCCGCTGGGTGCGGGCATGCCCGGCGACCTGCTCGGCGGCCGAGACCGCCTCCACAGCACCATCGGCAACCACCCCCGAAGCGTCCCCGACGTCCGCACCAGCGCAGAAGGCTCGACCGGCGCCGCGCACGACGACGGCGCGCACGTCGCCCCCTTCGCCCAGGGGCACCACCCGCTCCACGAGCTCGGTGGTCATCTCGTGGTTGATCGCGTTGAGCGCGTCAGGACGATTCAGCGTCACCAATGCGATCCGGTCGGCGATCTCGATGTCCAGGGCACTCATCGGGCAGCCTCCGTCGCAGTGGTCGGAGCGGCAGCGGCGCCCCATTCTCCCCCGACCACGGCGTCACGCAGGCGCACGTGCCGGGTCTCAGGAGTCTTGAGGACGACGGCGATGCCGAGCGCGCAGATCGCCATGACGTAGAAGGCCGGTGCCATCGACGAGCCTGTGCTCTCCACGAGCGAGGCAGCGATGAGCGGGGTGGTACCGCCGAAGATCGCGTAGCCGAGGCTGTAGGCGATGGCGTGCCCGGTGAAGCGCATCGCGGTCGGGAAGAGCTCGAGCATGACCACGAAGCCACCCGAGGCGAAGACCGCGACGCCAGCTGACATGATCAACTGTCCCGCGAGCGCGCCAGCGAAACTCCCGGTTGCGACGAGCCGCAACGCAGGCCACGCGAGCACGAACAGCCACAGCGCGCCAACCATCATCATCGGCTTGCGGCCGAACTTGTCGCAGAGTGCACCGAAGACCGGGAGCATGATGACGATGAGCAGCACAGCCAGTGAATTGGCCATGAGCGCGACTGTGTCATCCATTTGGATGACTTTGACGGTGTACGTGTACATGTAGCCGTTGATCAGGTAGGCACCGACCGCCTGGACGGCGACAAGCAGGATCACCATGACGGTGACGCCGATGACCGGCTTGGCCTTGGGTCCCGGCTCTTCGGAGACCTGCTTCTCAGCGGCGGCCTCGACGAACTCCTCCGGGTCGTCCAGCCGGCGCCGGATCCACAGGCCGATGACTGCGAGCACCCCGCCGAGCACGAAGGGGAGGCGCCACGCCCAGTCCGTGTAGCCCTGGTCGCCGAAGGCGGTGCGCAGCCCGAGGATGAAGAAGCCGCCGAGGACGACGGGCAGGAACGAGGAGGCCACCCCGATGCTGACCCAGCGGGCCCGGCGGTCATCCGGCGCGGACTCGATGATGTAGCTCAGCCCGCCGCTCGTTTCCCCGCCGGCCGAGAAGCCCTGCGCGAGGCGGCACACGAGCAGCAGCGCGGGAGCGGCCAGCCCGATCGAGGCATAGGTCGGCAGTAGGCCGGTCGCGAGGGTCGCTGCGCCCATCAGCAGGATCGTGGCGGCGAGGATCGTGATCCGGCCGATGCGGTCACCGAGGTAACCGAAGAAGATCCCGCCGAGGGGGCGGATGAAGAAGGCGATGGCGTAGATCGCGAAGGTCCCGAGCAGGGCAGCGGTCGGGTTCGACTCCGGGAAGAAGTGCAGCGCGAGAATCGGCGCACTCAGCCCGTAGATGAGGAAGTCATACCACTCGACGAAGGTGCCGACGACGCCGCCAATGAGGCGACGTCTGGCGGTGGCGTGGTCCATAAGAGCTCCTGGGTGACGTCATTGTCCGGAGGCAGGGTCATCACGAAGGGAGGTGGGCGCGCTCGGAGAAGAGCTGGCCGAGGATCTCGTCGGTGTGCTGGCCGGCGGTGGAGAAGCCCTCAGCGTGCGGGGTGGCCCGCGGCTCGATGCGAACGGGATTGCCGGCCAGGGTGATCGAGCCGCTGGTGCCGACGGAGTGGGTGGCGAGCATGTCCCGGGTGCGGGCCTGATCGTCGGTGAGCAGGTCGGCCGGGCGCTGCAGGGGCGCGGCTGGGACACCGGCGTTGGCGAGCCGGGTTGCTGCATCCTTGGCCGGGGTGGCCGCGAGCCATGCGGACATCGGGGGCTCGATAATGTCGTGGAAGTGCTCGGCGCGGCCGCTACCGGTGCGCAGCCGCTCGTCCTGCCACAGCTCCTCGAAGCCGGTCACCTCGCAGAACTGGCGCCACGCCCCGTCGGTCGCGACGCAGATGCAGAGCCACCCGCCTTTGGCCTCGAAGAGGCCGTACGGGGCAAACCACGGATGCACGGTCGCTCCCAGCTCCACCTCGATACCGGCGCCGGATTGGCAGGCGATGCTCCACTCGTTCGCCGAGAGCATCGAGTCATACATCGCGATGTCGACGCGGGACCCGCGGCCGGTCCTCGCCTTGCGCAGCAGGGACATGACGATGCCATTGACGGCGTGCAGGCTCGCCATCGAGTCGCCAAAGGGAAGTCCGGCGGCCTTAGCGGGCTGATCGCCTTCGGGCAGGCGCCCGACGACCCCTGCCATGGCCTCCGCCACGAGGTTGAAGGCGGGCCAGTCACGGGCCGGGCTCGGACTGTGACCGAAACCGGTGATCGTCGCGTAGGTGAGGCCAGGGTTGATCCTCTGCAGTTCTCCCCATCCGAGTCCCCATGCCTCGAAGGCCCCGGGGCGAAAGTTCTCGAGGAGGACATCCGCGCTCGCGATGAGGCGCTCGAGTGCGGAGCGGTGCTCGGCACTGCGCGGGTCGAGCACGACTGACTTCTTCCCACGGTTCAGCCGGAGGAAATAAGTGCTGTGAAGGTTCTCTTTTTCGTCCTGCATCATCGGCGGAAGACTGCGCGAGATCTCACCTCCTTCGGGCTCGACCTTGATCACCTCTGCACCGGCATCGGCTAGGAGCATCCCTGCGTAGGGACCGGACACGTAGCGGGAGAAGTCGAGGACCCGCACGCCGTCCAGTGGGGGGAACATCGGATCGGTCATGCTTGGTGCCCCTGAGCCGTGTGCTGCTGGAAAAGCTTCATCGTCAGGGCTGCGTGGGCTCCCGCTCCGCCGGCCCGTAGGGCGGCAGCGATGAGTGTTGCCTCAGCGATCTCCTCCCGGGTGGCCCCGGCGTCAACGGCGGCCTTGACGTGCACGTCCAGGCAGTAGACGCACTGGGTCACGTGCGCGCACGCAACCGCGATGAGTTCACGTTCCTTCTGCGGGATCGCGCCGTCCTTGCGTCCAACCATGCCGTCGAACTTGACCCAGGCGGCGAACTCGGCCGGTGCGGACTCCTTGAGCTGGCTGAGGTAGGAGAGGTCGTCGTGGCTGTGGTACCCGGTCATGTTGTTCCTTCTGCGAGTTGGTTGCGGGTTGTCAGAGAACATCTGGGTAATGTGGCGGGCGGCGCTCGAAGAACGACGCAATGCCCTCCCTGAGGTCTCCGTGCGGGATGAGTTCGAGCCACAGCTCACGCTCGAGGCGCAGAGCTGTGGTCAAGTCGCGGGCCAGACCCTCGTCAACGCTCCTCTTGACATTGCGAACGGCCCGGGGGCTGTTGACGGCGATCTGCTCACCGAGCTCCATCGCGCGCTGCAATGGACAAGCTCCTTCGACGAGGAACTCGACGAGCCCGATGCTGTGGGCTTCGGCGCCCGTGACCGGCTGCGCGGAGAACATCATGGCCTTCGCTCGACCCGGGCCAACGAGCCGCGCCAATCGCTGCGTGCCACCCGCGCCAGCAAGCAGGCCCCAGCGTGTCTCGGGCTGGCCCAGGCGGGCCTCTACCGAGGCGACCCGTACGTCACAGGCAAGAGCCAGCTCGAGTCCGCCGCCCAGAGCGGTGCCCTGGATCGCGGCGATGACAGGCATGGGCAGTGTGGCCACCCGCTCCATGAGTGCGCACACGGAATTCAGGAACACCGCAGCCGATTCGAGTTCGGTGACCTGCTGGAACCGGTCGAAATCACCCCCCGCGCTGAAGTGATTTCCAGCTCCGGTGATGACAACGGAGCGATGAGGTCCGGTTTCGATACGGTCCAGCACCACGTTGAAATCAGTGACGAGCTCGTCGCTCCACGAGTTGACCGGCGGGTTGTTCAGCTCCACGACAGTCGTCGTGTCGTGATCCTGCGTCGTGACTCGTTCCACCACGGCTGCTCCCGGTCATCGTCGACTGGCCCCATCATTTCCGGGCGCGTGACCGCGGTCACTGGGTCGAGCTCAAGACTCCGACGGTGGTCATTGGGCTACAGCACAGTCCCGAGGACGGTTGGCGCACAGCCCAGCCGGATTGGGGCGATCCTGCGCTCCGGCACATTGAGTCGTTTGGTCGGGTGATCAAGCTTCGGGTCCGTCCTGCCCTCGACAGGACGGACCCGAAGGGGAACCCAATGATCCGCCCGGCTGACGCACGCATCCTTCCTGCTCTATCGAGCGCCAGGGCCGAATGCGATCGCGACAGGGTCATCCAGAGATTGGTGACGGCGAGCACACATACGGTGAGCTGTGGGAGCGATCAGTGCGGTTTTGCCACGGCCATGCGTCAGCACGGGGTGCGCCGGGGAGACGGAGTGGCTTCCATGCCGGGCAACGGCAGTGCCAACACGGCGGCAGCCTTAGCCGCATCCCCTTCGCGCGGTGCCACCCGCCCCGATCTTCTTCATCGCCGAGGCTTTCGACATCCAACCCATCGGAGCCTGCCGGTCGCCCCTCGAAGAGCCTCAGCAACTCGGCTTGCCCTCGTGGCCCACCCGGGTGCAGCACTCTCAGCCCTTCTCCACCACTTTCACGCCGGAGTCCGAGTTCCGGCGACCGCGGCGGGACTGCCCTGGGACGCGAGCACGTTGCTGCGACGGATCAGTGCGATCGCGCACACCAAGGTCAGCACGACGTATCCCAGTCCCAGCGCGACGACGGACGCGATGGACCCGGTGCGGGTGAGCAGGAACTGGCAGGCGATCGGCGCGGTTCCAGCGAAGAGCGTGGTGCACAGCTGGTAGCACAACGAGATCGCGGTGTACCTGACCTCGACCGGGAAAACCTGGGCCAGCAGACCGGCCAGGGCCGCGTAGTACATGGCGTGCGGGGCCGTCGCCAATGCCATGCCGAGGATCGACAGCCCCATGGATCCAGTGTTGATCAGCGCGAACATCGCTGGCAGCAGCACGATCTCGGGCAACAGCATCCACAAGACCGCCCGCTTCAGGTTGACACGGGTCGCCAGCACGGCACCGAGCGGTTGTGTGAAGACCTGTACCACGAGCGCGATCGTGATCACCATCAGGAATGACGACCGGCTAAAGTCCAGTTCCTTCGTCGCCCAGGACAGCGCGAACGTCGTCTTGACATAGGTGATGGCCACCCCCGCAGTGCCCGCACCCACGCCGAGTGCGACCAGGATCGGAAACCGTCCGAGCACATCCTTGATCGGCAGCTTCGACCGCTGCTTCGACTCGATGATCGCGCGCATCTCCGGTGTTTCGCTGAGCTGGAGCCGGATGAACAGGCCGATGAACACCAGCACGGCCGATGCCAGGAACGGCAACCGCCAACCCCAGGACTCGAACGCACTGTCGGACAGGTACGCGATTCCCAGGAATGCCAGCGTTGCCAGCAGGTTCCCGACCGGTGAGCCCTGCTGGGCGAAGGCACCGTAGAGGATCTTCTTGCCGGGCGGGGCATACTCTGTGGCGATGAGCACCGCGCCGCCCCACTCTCCACCCATGGCGACGCCCTGCACCATCCGCAGCGCAATCAGCAGCACCGGTGCGGCGGCCCCGATTTGGGCGTAGCCCGGCAGCAATCCGACGCAGAAGGTGGCCCCACCCATCAGCACCAACGTGATGATCAGCGCCTTCTTGCGCCCGAATCGGTCGCCGAAGTGGCCGAAGACCACGCCGCCGAGTGGGCGGGCGAGGAAGCCGACCCAGAAGGTGGCGAACGCGGCGAGGGTACCCAGCGCCGGTGAAGCCTCGGGGAAGAAGATCTTGCCGAGCACCAATGCTGACGCCGAACCGTAGATGTAGAAGTCGAACCACTCGATGGTCGTTCCGACGAACGCGGTGATCCCGGCCTTCCGCGCTTCGCGAGCGCGGGCCGGCGCGTGTTCGGCGCCGACGGTCCCGCTGCGCTCTGGTCGCTCCATTGCGATCTCCTCTCGTGGCACCGTCCCGTCACGCGAGGCTCATCAGCAAATCCAGCAGATTACTGCGTCACGACATGCGCATCACTGTGACAGCCGCATTAGGACTTGTCCAAGACCAATCGGACTCCCCGACAAGACTGATCAGATCTCAATTCTTGGGCGTTGGACGCCCTCTCAGCGATGTGCGCCGGTGACCGAGCACGCCTCGCTCACGACACGCCTCCCAGGAGGTGGTCGATCTCGGCGTCGCTGTAGCCGATTTCGGCGAGGATGTCGCGACTGTGCTCGCCCAGCAAAGGAGGGGCGGCGCGCAGTTCCGGCCGCTTACCGCGGAAGTTGACCGGGAACCGGATCTGCTCCAGCGGACCGACGGCTGGATGATCGACCGTGCCGATCATGCCCAGGACCTGCGTCTGTTCGGAGGCGTAAATTTCGTCGAGTGAGCGGATCGGCGTAACCGGAACCCCTGCCTCGCCCAGCTGCGCACACCACTCTTCGACCGTGCGTTCCCGCAGAGTGGCCTCGAGCTCCGCGTTGAGCGCCTCGCGGTGGGTCACGCGGTCGGCGTTGGTGGTGAACCTCTGATCCTCCAGCAGCTCGTCGCGTCGGATGGTCCGGCACAGCAGCCGCCACATCTCCTGGTTGCCGACCGCGATCACGAATTCTCCATCGGAGGCCGGATACGCCTGGTAGGGAACCAGGTTGGGATGACCGGAACCGAGTCGTCGAGGCCGCTCCCGCGTTGCGAAGTAGCCGGTGGACCAGCTGACGTGCAGCGCGAGTTGGCTCTCGAACAGGGACGTGGTCACGTACTGCCCTCGTCCTGTGCGGGCGCGCTCGACCAACGCCGAGGTCACACCGATGATGCCGAACAGCGCGGCGCTGAGATCGGCCATCGCGAACCCCGCCTTGAGCGGCGGTCCGTCGGGCTCGCCGGTCAACGACATCAGTCCCGCGGCAGCCTGCGCCACCATGTCGTAACCCGGTTCCCACCGCATCGGGCCGGAGTCGCCGAAGGCGGAGATGTGGAGCACGACCAGCTCGGGGTACTGCTCGCAGAGGCTCTCGTAGCTGTAGAGCTCCTGCAGCGAGCTGCCCGGCCGGAAGTTCTCCACGACCACGTCGGCGGTGGAGATCAACCGGTGCACCACCTCCTGCCCCTCGGGGGACTTCAGATCCAGAACCACCGACCGCTTGTTGCGGTTGGCCGACAGGTAGTAGGTGGCGTCGGGGCCGTTGAACGGGGGCCCCCACTTGCGGGTCGGGTCTCCCCCGTCGGGGTGTTCGACCTTCACGACATCAGCGCCCAGATCCGCGAGCGACATCGTGACGTAGGGGCCGGCCAGGATCTTCGACAGGTCGACGACTCGAACACCGGCCAGCGGACCGGCCGCGTCCCGGGGTGCACCGGAAGGCCGTTCAGGCACGAGCGCCTCCCGGAGCCGCGCCGGGAATCACCTCGTAGGCCGCTCTGGCGGTTTCGGCATCCACGTTGCCGCCGTCGGCGATCTGCTCCAGTGCGTGCAGCGCGGGCGCGCCGACCAGCTGTCCGGCCATGAGCCGGTGCAACCAGGTGTGGGCAACCAGCAGCTTGCGGTGGCCGAGCCCGACCTCCAACTCATGACCCGCCTGTTCCAGGAGCAGCGTGGCCATCGCGGTGTTGCAGAGGTCGTCCGCGTAGGCCGCGACACAGACCTGCTGGTCGAACCACTCGGCAGCGAGGAGGGCGTCTCCCCGCCCCCGCAAAACCTCCCAGCGCTCGACCAGCTCGTTGGCCGCCGGTTGGAGCTCCGGGTCGGCGAGGTCCGCGAGCCGTCCGACGTAGGTGTCGACGAGCAGAGCGTGCGCTCGTTCCCGGCGCATGCACCGCAGGACATCGAGGGCGATCACGTTCGACGAGCCTTCCCAGATCGACCCGAGGTAGGCGTCGCGCACGAGTCGCGGGTTGATCCAGTCTTCGATGTACCCGTTGCCTCCGCGGACCTCCATAGCCTCACCGGTGACCTGGCGCGCCCGCTTGCACAGGGTGTGCTTGGCGAGCGGGGTGAGGATCCGGATCAGCGCTGCTGACTGATGGTCCCCGGCGTCGGCCGCGTCGAGCTTGTCCGCCGCTTCGAGCACCAGTCCGAGCGACGCCTCCGCGTCGAGCAGCAGCGGCAGCAGCGTCGACCGCATCAGCGGCTGGTCGAACAGCAGCGCACCGAACGCCTCTCGCTGACGCGTGTGGTCCACCGCCTCCAGGACCGCGCGCCGCATCAGCGCGCTGGCCCGCATCGCGTTGGAAAGCCGGGAAACGTTGAGCATTTCGGCCATCTGCACGAAACCGCGCGTCAGGTCACCGACCGGCCGGGCGTACGCGCCCTCCAGGGTGACCTCGCCGCTCGCCATGGAACGGGTGCCGAACTTGTCCTTCAGGCGGTCGATCCGGATGGCGTTGCGAGTGCCGTCCGGCCGGTGCTTGGGAACCATGAACAGCCCGAGACCACGGGTCCCCTCCCCCTGCCCGGGGACTCGGGCGAGCGTGAGGATCACATCAGCGGAGACGTTGGAGCAGAACCACTTGTGGCCGTCCAGCGTCCAGTGGTCGCCGTGATCGGTCGCGACGGTGGCGGTCCGGCCGACGTCGCTTCCCCCTTGCTTCTCGGTCATGAACATCGCGCCGGTGGCCGTCTTGGCCGGGTCGAGGTCGGTCAGCGCGTTGATCTCGGCGGTGAAGTTCTCCGGGTCGAACAGCCTCAGCACCCGCGCCGCCGAATCCGTCATCGAGACGGGGCAGGCGAGACCGAACTCCGACTGCACGAACAGGTAGGACACGGCGTACTTGACCAGGTGCGGAACCCTGGTCGGCCATCCGAACACGCCGGGCCGGTGCGACATCGCGGCGAGCCCGAAGGTGCCGAACGCGATCTCGCACATGCGTTCGTACGCCGGGTGGAACTCTACCTCGTCCATCCGCGAACCGTCCGGGGCGAACTGCCTCAGCGCGGGCGGGTTGCGATCGGCCGTGGTGGCCAATGCGTCCAGTTCGTTCCCGGCGAGTTCCCCGAGTTCACCGAGGAACGGCGCCAGACGAGCGCTGTCCTCAGCGGGAAGGTAGCTCCCGAGCAGCGGCCGGAGAGCGGGGTCTCGATCGGCGAAGTTCACACTGATCCTCTCACGAAGTCTGGACTGAGCGAGCGGAACTCGAAGACGTGCGCACCCGGCGGTCAGCGCGAGCGGTGACCCGGGGCAGAGCTCGCTGCCCGTTGACGCTCCCGCACCCCGCCTCCGCGTGATGCGGGTGAACCTCACCTTGGCAGCACCATTGAGAATCGTCCAATATTAAAAGGACTCCTCAGTGAGACGTCACCCAACTCAATCACTGCGCAGCCAGCCTGCTGCCGAACCGACGACGCGATGAGGTTGAGAGCCGGGGAAAGATCGTCCGACCACGGCACTTGGCGCCGAGCCGACGACATCAAGTCGAGTGAGGCCACAGAACCGCCTGGTCATATCACCGATGTCAACTTAATCTGTCCTGGCGCGGCCACACACAGCGATGACGAGGCGGATGCAGATGGAGCTGAGACACCTGGCGGGATTCGTCGCCGTTGCCGAGGAGCGGCACTTCGGACGTGCGGCAGCACGCCTGCACGTGTCCCAGTCCCCGCTCAGCCAGCAGATCCGCCTTCTCGAACGCGATCTGGGAATCACCCTGTTCGACCGCAGCACCAGATCGGTGAAGTTGACCGCTGCCGGCGAGACCATGCTCGCCCCGGCACGGGAGGTGCTGGCGGCGGCGGCCGTGGCGCGCCGCGCCGCTCGTGCCGCAGGACAAGGACAGGTGGGTCGGGTCTCCCTCGGATTCGCGGGGACCAGCAGCGCGGTCACCATGCCGCTCCTCACCAGGGCCGTCACCGCAGAGCTCCCGGGCATCGAGTTCGTCCTCCAAGGCCCGCACTACTCGGGCGAGACCGTGGGCAGGGTCGCCGACGGGAGTCTCGACCTGGCCTTCGCCACAGTGTCGAACAACCGCGGACTGCACAACCGCGTGGTGCGCAAGGACCGCTTGATGCTGGCCGTGGCGGATTCCCACCCGCTGGCAGCAGAGGAGGAAGTGTCACTCGGCGACCTGGCCGACGAGTCCTTCGTGACGTTCCCCTCGGCACGCGGCTCGGAGGTGCGGGATCTCAGCGTGCGCTCCTGCCTCGAAGCAGGCTTCACCCCGCGGATCGCGCAGGAGGCCCCGGACTCGTTCAGCCTCCTCGCTTTGGTCGGTGCCAGCGTC
This sequence comes from Saccharopolyspora karakumensis, assembly GCF_004349225.1. Classification (NCBI taxonomy): domain Bacteria; kingdom Bacillati; phylum Actinomycetota; class Actinomycetes; order Pseudonocardiales; family Pseudonocardiaceae; genus Saccharopolyspora; species Saccharopolyspora karakumensis. The sequence continues at coordinate 47,130 of NZ_SMLA01000008.1, read as the reverse complement.
GGGATCGCCCTCGTCGTGGAAGCAGCGCGCACCATCACCCTGGACCACGTGGTGTTCATCCCTCTGAAGGATCCCGCCCCGGTGCTCCCGGTCTCCTTGGTCTGGCGTTCAACAGATGAGTCGGCGGCGCTGCACGCGGTGCTGCACGTGGCAGAGGAAGTCCTGCCGACCGCGCGCAGCTGAGTCGATTTTCCGCTTACCGGCCCAGAACATCGGTCTTGGACCACCGGCTCCCTCTGCCAGGCCGTTCTGGCGACCCTGCTCGTCGAGCCGTCCGCGTGGGAGGCGAAGTCCGGCCACGGCACCCGCAAAGCACTGGTCGCCGACGCGTTCCTCCAGCGCCTGTTCGCGCCCCACGACCTTCCGGTCGAGGCGCTGAGAGATCTCACGATGATCGTCGAGGGGCGTGGGGACGACAACGGGCCCGAGGCGGGGTGATGCCACGAGATGAGGTGGCCCGGCAGGCGACGGGTAGCCGCGATCACCGGCTCGGGCAAGTGATCACGATCAGCACCAGGTTGCCCCACCGCGCGACGGCACCACGGGAAACGGCGGAGTGCACGCCTACTGCGTTGCGAGCCGCGATCACCACTGATCCACAGCGAAAAACAAAAATGCCCGTTGACCTGCGAATACTCGCAGATCAACGGGCATTTCTCACCGGTCGGGACGGCGGGATTCGAACCCACGACCCCTTGACCCCCAGTACGTCCGCGCCGGTGTTTTACCTGGTCAGGAGAGCACTGGGGGTACGAGGGTGGTGGTTCCGCGAGCCTGACGCGGGGACCGTGCACACCGTGCGGTCCCCGCCTGGTCCCCACACCCGCCGCCGCACCGGCGGCACGAGGATTGTGACCCCGTAAGTCCTACGTGGACGTCGTGCGCACCGTGCGGTCCCCGCTTGGTCCTCGGGAGCCCACCGCACCAATTAGATTCATTCGCTACTGAAGTTCTCGCACGCACAGAGCATCAGGCGCGACGGGGACCTTATGCCCCCGAGCGATCACCAAGCTTGGGGGCCGTTGCGATCCACCGCAGCCGCACGGCCTGCAACGGAAAACCCCCAAACCTGAGCAGACCCGACGTGTGCCCCCACGGTGAGCGTCAGGCGGGCTGTTGTACCCGCCTGCGGATGGTGATCTAATCGGTTCAGGGAACGAGAGCAAACTTCTCGACCGTCGAGCCCGGCACATGGTATCCGTTCTGGTCACGGGTCTGATCGATGTGCGCGGCAATGTCGTCGGCGGTGGCGACAGGCGCATCGGAAGGCACGTGGTGCCCGCCGGTCACCCGATGAGAGGCGGGCATAACGACCACGCGCGATGGAAATCGCCTCGTGGTTATACGGGTTCTTCTCGCTGGCGAGGTAACTCGCCATTGCGGTGACCATCTCGGGCTCGCCGTGCGCTGGCGTTGTGGGCAATCCAGCGAGGGTTTCGAGGTTCATGCCGGCGGCCATCCGGTTGGCGGCGGCAGGGAGAATGGTGTTCGTCTTGATCCCGTTTGGGGCGCCTTCGAGGGCCACGACTTTGGCCAAGTCCAGTACCGCTCCCGTGGCTGCCGCGTAGTTGGCTTGTTCGGGCTGCCGAAGAGGCCAGCGGCGGATGCCGTGAACACGATCCTGTCGTACCCCTTGTCCCGCATCACGGCGAACGCGGGCTGGGTAACGTAGAACGCCCTCTTTACATGGACGTCGAGGACGTGTCGATCGCTTCGGGAGTCAGCTCCTGGCTCATCGCCAACGCCAGCCCCAAATCACCCAAGCTCGCCGAACGGGCCAATCACCCGGACCTTGGCTGGTTATGGCCAGATCCCAGCTATTTTCGCAATGCGCTCCGGTGCGCCCGGTATTCGGTGCGAATGGTTCCCATGTCCTGTTCCCTCGAAGTGGCCGCGTTATAACAGGCACCGCAAAAGCGGCCGGAAGCGAAGAGCTTCGCGGCGTGTTCTGGAGGTGTGTTTCGGGGATCGGCCTCCCCGAGGCAAATACCCTGGTGGCCCGCGACCTTGCACAGACACGCGCACAACATGTTCACCGCGCTCTATTCCTTTCAGGATCAGCCGTTGGTTGGATGACCTCGGCGGCGATTGGTAAGTTGATGGTGAACCGGTCTCCCACATCTCCGCAGTCAACGATCTCGAAAGATCGGTGCCTCCGAGTCGGCCTGCACCGCGACGATCGTCGTCGACGTCTGCGTGATGCGCGGTGCTAGATCCCACCAGAGATGCCGAGGGCAATGTGAGAGGCTGCGGCGACACGGTCTGACCGAACCGGAGCTGTTCCAGGGCAGAAGCGCGAGTCCACCGCGGTACGCGAAGCACTCACAGCGACTTCCAGGGTTTCGGCGAGGTCGCGACGACGCGCCCGTGCGGTGGAATCAAACTGCGCCATGCCGGTGACGGGAGCGCTTAGCGCTCCCACACGTCACAGACCGGCCGAGACCTGCGGCACCGAACCACCGAGCTCGCGGTGAAAGCCTTCAGGTACGAGCAGGTGTTCCGGAGTTAGGTCCTGCACCGAGGGGACCGCGAGGCCACGGAGGGCCGAGTCGATTCCTCCGCGCAGGATGTCCAGGACGTTTTCCACCCCGGGCTGCCCGTTGGCCGCCAATCCCCATAGGTAGGACCGTCCGATGAGGACTGCCTTGGCTCCGAGGGCCACGGCCTTGGCGACATCCGAGCCCCGGCGCACGCCTCCGTCCATGACGACATCGACCTGGTGGCCGACACGGTCGGCGATCGGCTTGACCATCCGGATGGCCGCAGGCGTCCCGTCGAGGTTGTTGCCGCCGTGGTTCGAGACCGACAGACCGGCAACACCGGCATCGACCGCGCGCAGTGCGTCGTCGACCCGGCACACCCCCTTGAGCACGAACGGGGTGCCGGAGATCTGCCGCCACTGCTCGGCCATCCAAGCCACATCGTCCCAGCTCGGCGGGGGGGTGGTCATCCACTCGTAGTACGCGCCGAAGAAGGTCGGCGCGGCGCCGCCCGGCGGGGCGAGATTGGGCGCGGTGAGATCGGGGACGACGCCCGAGGCCGCGAACGTCGACAGCCAGCGGAGCTTCGTGGCGACCTTGGGTGCCATCCGGACCATGGTCTTGAGGTCCACCTTCTCGGGAATCTCGGGGCTGCCCCAGTCGCGCCCCATCGAAAACGACCAGTCGAGCGTGGCCATCAGCCCTCGGGCTCCGGCCCGATGGGCTCGAGTCATCCGCTGGACCATAGTCTCCCGGTCACCGGTCCAGTACATCTGGAAGAAAGTGGTGGCTCCAGTCGCCGTCACGTCCTCCACCGATTTGGACGCGAAGTTCGACAGCCCCATGACGGTGCCGCGCGCGGCAGCCGCCCGAGCCACCGCCACCTCCCCCTCCGGATGTACGGCCTGCACACCCGTGGGGCTGATCAGCACCGGCAACGAGACGTCCTGACCGAACACGCGCGTGCCGATAGAACGTTCCTGCGTTTGACCGGCCACGTGCGGGGCCAGACCGATCTCGCCGAAGGCGGCCTGATTGTCCGCGACGGTCTGGCCACGCTCACTGCCCGCCACCAGCGCCCCGTACACCGGAGCGGGCAGTCGCTCGCGCGCGCGCTGCTGCGCGACGGCCACCGATTCGAACCAGGGATTCTGCTTCCACGGGTTCTCGACCCTCGAAAGCCAGGAAGGCATGTTGGACACGATGGTTTCCTCTGATCACACGTCGGGACGGTCAGGTGGTCGGAGCGGTCGGATCGAAGCCGGCCAAGGGGCTTTCAGCACACGCGGACACCGGCGCGGCCTTCGGGCTGATCGCAGTCTCCAAATTCTCTGGCCGTCGAGAGAGCTGCAACAGGACGGGCTGGTTGCGGGTCGGAGTCGTCCTCGAGTGGTCCTGGCTGGCTGCCGGGATCGTGCGCCCCTGTGCGAGCGCTGCCTCGCCAAACCCGCGGACGCACTCCGGGTCGGGGCCGTCCAGCGGTAGACCGGTGAAGAACTTCGCGGCCATGCACCCGCCACGGCAGGAATCGAAGAACTGGCAGCTGCTGCAGGTACCGCCGGTTTGCGGAGACCGGAGCTCGGTGAACAACGAGGACGTCTGCCAGACCTGCTGGAAGCCGCCTTCGGCCAGGACGTTGCCCGCGTGGAAGTCGTCGTGGATGGCGAAGGGACACGCGTACACGTCCCCGACCGGGTCGATCAGGCACACCACTCGCCCGGCACCGCACAGGTTCAGCCCGGGAAGTGACTCACCGAAAGCAGAGAGGTGGAAGAAGGAGTCGCCGGTGAGCACGTTCTCACCGTTGGCCATCAACCAGTCGTAGAGAACCCGCTGCTGCTCCGGAAGAGGATGCAGGTCATCCCACACATCGGCCCCGCGCCCGGACGGACGCAACCGCGTCAGTCGCAGCGTCGCACCGTATCGGTCAGCGAGCGCCTTGAACTCATCGAGCTGCAGGATGTTCTCCCGCGTGCACACCACCGAGATCTTCGCGTCCTCAAAACCGGCACGCTGCAGGTTCTCCAACGCCTGGATCGCGGTGGCGTAGGTACCCGGGCCGCGGACGCGGTCATTGACCTCGGCTGTGGCACCGTCGAGCGAGATCTGCACGTCGACGTAATCCGTGGACGCCAGGAACCGTGCGCGCTCAGGGGTGAGGCGAATCCCGTTGGTGGAGAACTTCACCCCGACATCATGGGCAACCGCGTACTCGAGCAACTCCCAGAAGTCCGGGCGAATCGTCGGCTCACCACCCCCGATGTTGACGTAGAAGACCTGCACCCGCTGCAACTCATCGATGATCGCCTTGCACTGCTCAGTCGTCAGCTCACGCGGGTCGCGTCGACCACTGGAAGAAAGGCAGTGCGCGCACTCAAGATTGCAGGCGTAAGTCAACTCCCAGGTCAAGCAGATCGGCGCGTCGAGACCGTACTCGAACTGATCGACCAGACTGCCTCCCACCGGGCGCTGCACCGCATTGGCGGGATGCTCGGTAGTGACGGTCATGCAGTCACCTCTTCATCACGTCGAAGGATCACGTCGGCAGCCGCAAGACCACGCAGCGCAGCGACATAGGAGGAGAACTGGCGCTCCGGAACACCAGCGCAGGCAAGCGCACAACGGATGTGGGGCTGCTCGGCGAGCCCCCGGACCACCGCCACCAACTCGGGCCGCTTCAAAAACATCAGCTTGCGATTGCCGAAGTGATACGCCAGCGCACCGAAAGGTTCCGGACGCAGGCGCACCGACGGCGACAGGGTCCAGGGCTCGTCGAGCATCGCTGCCATCCGGATCGCCGCCTCAGTACACGCCGCACATGCCGTCGATCGACACCTCTTCGACCAGCAATTCCTCAGCGACTTCGGCGGTTTCAGGCTCGGACTGCGCGCCGGACGTCTCCATGACTGGCTCCTCACATGTCCCCGGGTGGGACACCCTCGACGTTATGGCACCGGGGGCCAAAAGTCGACGGGTATGACGCACCGCTTTCGCCCGCATTCCCAATGGCCATGCAGAACCGGAAGCCAGCACCGGTAGATTCACCCCCGTGACGAGCGAGAAACCACGGCTCGGGCGGCCGGTCGCGACCTCCCACGCCCAGATCGAGAAAGCGGCATTCCGGCTCTTCGCCGAGCACGGATTCGACGGCACCACCATCGCCGCGATCGCCGCCGAAGCCGGGATCGGACGCCGCACACTGTTCCGCTACTACCAATCCAAGAACGACATCCCCTGGGGCCAGTTCGACCGCCGCCTGAACGACTTCCGCACAATCCTCAACGATCAACCCAACGATCTGCCACTTCACGAAGCCGTCCACCGCAGCATCGTCGAGTTCAACCAATTCCCCGACAACGCCGCACCCACCCACCGCGAACGCATGCAGATCATCCTCACCACACCCGAGCTGCAGGCACACTCCGTACTGCGCTACACGCAATGGCGCGCAGTCATCGCCGACTACGTCGCCCACCGCACAGGCCACTCCCCCGATGACCTACTCCCCCGAGCCGCCGGCCACATCTCGCTCGCTTTGTCGATGTCGGCTTACGAGATGTGGCTGAAGGACCCGTATGCACCACTGACCCCCCTTCTCGAGGAGGCCATGCTCAACCTGCAGTCCTACCTCCGGAACTGACGGGCACGAACGAGCTGCGCTCAAGAACCGCCCCAAGCCTCGAATCACTCTCGCTGACGAGCTGACCCGCTGTGCAAGTGACCCTCCATATGCGGAATCCCTGCAGCACACCCCCTCGCGTCCTACCAGTGGTGGTTGTTGGCTTGCCCGACCAGCAACACCAACGGTCGCCCGGTGCCCTCGCACTGCTAGGCCAGGACGGTTCCGCCCTTCGCCCGAGCACGGGCCGCCCGTCGCTCACTCGTACCGCACACCTTCTCGCCCCGCCACCTCGAGACGACTGCCTTGACCATTCCCGCCACGCATGGCCCCGCCAATATCGACCTCTCGATGAGCCGCCAGCACCACCTCACGCGCCAAGAATTCGACGAGCGCGTTCCAACACAGGCTTGTCGATCATCTGCCCGTTCACGCGGGTGACCGATTCACCGGCCTCGATGACGGTGCGGGCCCATTTCCTGTCGCTCTCGGACGGCGCGAACCCGTCTGAGACAATCGGGACCTGGTTCGGGTGGATGCACAGCTTGCCGGTGAAGCCGAGGCGGCTGGCGTGCTCGATGTCGGCGTTCAGAGCCACGGTGTCCTCGATCGAGATCGTCACGCCGTCGATGGGCGGCGCCAGCTTCTCTGCGGCTGAGGCGCTGACCAGCTTGGACCGCGCGTACGTCAGCGCCAGGTGGTCGTTGGGTGCGACGCCGACTTCGGCGCCGAAGTCGGCGTTTCCGAAGGCGAGGCGGATGATTCCGGCCGTGGCGCACACTTCGTTGGCGCGCTCGATTCCGGCGGCGGTCTCGACCAGCGCCACTAGGTCGCACTTTCCGGCCGTGCACCATCCGAGGTCGGCCAGCGCGGCAACGGAATCGGCCTTGGGGACCATAATCGGGCAGCCGTACCGCATCGCGGTGTCGAGATCGGCCTCGAACCAGGTCGTTTCGAAGGGGTTGATGCGCACCAGGGCGGCATTGCCGTGTTCCAGCCATTCCGAGACGTAGCCGCGCGCACGGTCCTTGTCAGCAGCGGAGACGGCGTCTTCGAGATCAACAACCACGACGTCGGCACCTGAGGCGGCGGCCTTGTCGAAACGGTCGGGCCGGTGACCGGGCACGAACAAGAAGCTGCGGGCGGTGGCGATCTGATCGCGGGTCAGTCTCACGCGAACATCACCTCCGCCGTCGCGTGCCGATCATCCCGGTGCGTCGCCACCTGCAGCATAGCCCCATCGGCTGAAGGATTTCCGGACGCCACGATCTGTTCCCGTGAGAAAACGGGGCTGCGCAGACGGAACGACAGTGAACGCACTCGTCGCGAATCGTTGCGCCGCACCAGCTCCAGCATCAACACCGCCAGCAACGGACCGTGCACGACGAGCTCCGGGTAGCCCTCCTCTTCCCGCACATACGGACTGTCGTAGTGGATGCGATGCGCGTTCGCGGTCAACGCACTGAACCGGAACAGCAGCGCCGGATCAGGCCGTGCAGCCAGCTGCCAATCACCGCCCGGTTGCGGTGTCGCCGACGTGTCCACCGCATCAGGATGATCCCCCGCGCTCCGGTCGGACCGGTACACGATGTCCTGTTCCTCTACCAGACACGTGTGCCCGTGCTGGCGGAATTCGTTGCGCTGGGTCACGAACACCATCTCGCCGGTCCGCCCCTGCTTGACCGCGACGTTGGCGATACTGCTGGTCCGCTCGGTGCGCGCACCGACGCTCAGCGGCTCGGCGATCTCGCAACGGCCGCCGGCGAACATCCGCTGCCGGCCCGGGATCGGCGGCAGGAAGTGCCCGTTGCCGGGATGACCGTCCTCACCCAACTCATCCTGCTTCGGCCAGCGCAGAAAGTACAACCAGTGCCACAGTGGTGGCAGCGCCTCTCCCACTCCGGCAACAGGTCTCGACTGGTTCAGCACAGCCGACAACGCCGCCACCGGCGCCGCCGACAGCACCTCATCGTCGGTCAACGGACACGGATCCCACGAATCCACATAAGTTCCCAGCACGCTCGAACGGGTTGGCATGCGCCCTCCAAATCGTTGATCGGCGGGTGTGCACGGCGCGCACACCCGCCGATCCGGAATCATTCTTTCTGACTGAGCCCGAGTCAGCTCACACTCTTCGGGCACCGAATCAATGTCGCCCAAAGGCGACTGCTTGGGCGGCTCACGCACAAGCAACTTCGTGATGAACGTCAAGGGGATGCACCCCGTGACGTACCAGAAGAAGGCGCCTTCGACACCGGCTTTTTCAAGGTCAGGGCGATCGACTCGGCCATCCAGCCGAACGTGGCGGTGATCAGTGCGTGGCACAACCCCACTCCCAGCGCGAGTACCTTGGTCGGAAACATCTCGGGCTTGATGATCGACGACAGCGTCGAGTATCCGCACACGAAAGTTAGCCCGACGACCATCAGTATGAACGCCACGATGGGGCTATGGGCTTCTCCGGGCACGGTCATGAGCGGCACGGTCAGCACCATCAGACAGATCGAGAAGATGAACATGACCGGGCGCCACCCGATGTGGTTCGACAACGCTCCGACTAACGGCTGAAACGGCATGAAGAACAGCAAGGCGCAGAAGTTGATGACCGCCGCGGTCGGCTTGGGAATGCCTGCGGTGTTCACAAAGTACTTCTGCAGGTAGGTGTGGTGAAGATGTAGAAGGCGACCGTGCCGCCGAGGGTGAACCCGAGAACTGAGTGTTCCTGAGGCAACCGACTCGACTCCGGTGCTCGGTCCGTTGGTGACACACATCATGTGCGGCTATGCATCGAGTTGGGAAATAGAAATCCGTGATATCTGCATTCCTCAACGGCATCGAAGTCCTGACCGCTGCCTCTTTCGTCACGGGCACGGTCAACATGCAGGACACGTCGGCCGCGCCAGGCCGAAGAGGGTGGCCGTTGCAGTTACTCGTGGCGCACGTCGGCCCCGTTTTCCGGGAGCTGCGCCGAAGGCCATCTCCACTGGCGCACCGCAGTGTTGATGAGGTGGGTCAGCTCTCGTACGACGACTTCGACCGCCGGTGGCGTACGGCCCGCCCGCTGCGTTCCGAGCACGACCGAGCGGTACACGTCCGGCTCGCACAGTGGAGCCGCGCTCAATTCGCCCCGGGCGACGTCGGCGGCGATACCTGCAGCCGGCAGGATGGTCCAGCCGTATCCAGCCTGAACGAGCTGCTTCTGCACCCACATCGAGTTCGTCTGGACGACCGCGTTCACCTTTGACTTCGCCCGAGCGGCCGCCTCGTCGACCAACGTGCGCAAGGCGTGACCCGCGGCCGGCATCACGAGCGGATGCGTGCTGACCTCCTCGAAGGGGACGGGCCGGTCCGGGCTCAGCGCGTCCAACGGCGGCGCCACCGCCCACAGGCTCTCCTGCACCAGCGGCTGCGCGTTGAGCGAGGGCGTGCTGGGCAGGTTGTAGAGCAACGTCAGATCCAGGTCTCCCTCGTCGAGCCATTGCTGGAGATGCCCCGAATAACCAGTCATCAACCGCAGCTCGATACCGGGATGGTTCTGGGCGATCACTGACACCAGGGGCTCGGCGAGCAGAGCGGTCGTGCTTTCAAGCAGGCCGACGGTGACGAGCCCGGTGACCACACCGGGTGTGGGCTGCAGCTCGACGCGAGCGCGTTCGAGCTCGTTGAGCGCTCGCCGCGCGCGGTCAACCATGACCGTGCCGGCTTCAGTGGGCCGCATTCCCTGCCGGGTGCGTTCGAACAGCGGGATCCCGAGCTCCTGTTCCAGGGTGCGGATCTGCCGGGTCACGGCGGGCTGGACCAGGTGCAACAGTTCCGCAGCTCGGGTGACGCTGCCCACCTCCGCAACCGTCACAAGCGCCTTGAGCTGCTTGACGTCCACGGCCACTTCCTCCTATCCGCACCGAGCATGCCTACATCAGAAATTGCTATTTCACGAACCCTCTCATGAAAGCTCATGATGCTCCTCATGGCGCGAACGCGGAAGACGAGGCCAATGGAGGTCAGCGCATGAGTGAGCTCCCGCTCGCGGGCATCACGGTGGTCAGCATCGAGCAGGCGGTGGCGGCACCGTTCGCCACTCGACAGCTCGCTGATCTGGGCGCCCGCGTGATCAAGATCGAACGCCCGGGCGGAGGTGACTTCGCGCGCCGCTACGACACCACCGTGCACGACCACTCGAGCTATTTCGTGTGGCTGAACCGCTCGAAGGAATCCCTCACGCTGGATCTCAAGTCCGCACAGGGACGGGACGTTCTCGACAAGCTGCTCGCCGAGGCCGATGTGTTCGTGCAGAACCTGGGACCGGGCGCGGCCAGTCGGCTCGGCCTCGACGCCGCGTCTCTGTCCGAGCGGTTCCCGTCGTTGATCCCCTGCTCGGTCTCCGGCTACGGAACGGACGGACCGTGGTCCGACCGCAAGGCCTACGACCTGCTCGTGCAATGCCAGACCGGACTGGTGTCGCTAACCGGAACCCCGGAGTCCTCGGCCCGCGTCGGCGTGTCCATCGCCGACATCTCCGCCGGGATGTACGCGTACTCGGGAATCCTCACCGCCTTGTTCACCCGTGCGACCACCGGCGAGGCCCGCGCCGTCGAGGTCTCGCTGTTCGAGGCGCTGGCGGAATGGATGAGCCAGCCCGCCTACTACACCCGCCACAGCGGCACCCAGCCCGCGCGGTTCGGAACCCAGCACGCCACGATCGCCCCCTACTGCGCCTACACCGCGGCCGACGGCAAGGACGTGTTGTTCTCCATCCAGAACGAGCACGAATGGATCGCTCTGTGTGAGCAGTTCCTCGAGCGCCCCGATCTCGCCGATGATGCACGCTTCGCGACGAACTCCGACCGCGTGGCCAACCGCGACGAGCTCAACGCGCTCGTGCGCGAGCGATTCGCCCGCACCGACAGCCGCGAGGTCATGAAGATCCTGGACCAGGCGGGTATCGCCAACGCCGGCGTCAACGACGTCGCCGAGTTCCTCGAACATCCCGTGCTGCGCGACCGCAACCGCTGGCGCGACGTGCAGATCCCTGGAGCCGTGGTGCAGGCCCTAGTCCCGCCCGCGGACCTGGCCGGAATCGAACCTCGCATGGACCCCGTTCCCGACCTCGGCCAGCACACCGACGACGTCCTCACCGGACTCGGCTACAGCCAGTCCGACATCGCCGGCCTGCGGACCGACAACGTCGTCTGACGGCCCACAGAAGATCACCAAGGAGCAAACGTGAACGCTCTCGACATCCTCTCCGAGGACGAGCAGTTCATCGTCAACACCGTCCACGACTTCGTCGACAAGGACGTGCGCCCGGTCGTCAACGAACTCGAACACGCCAACACCTACCCCGAGGACCTCATCGAGCAGATGAAGCAGCTCGGCATCTTCGGCCTGACCATCCCCGAGGAGTACGGCGGGACACCGGTTTCCACGCCGTGCTACGTGTTCATCACCGAAGAACTCGCACGCGGCTGGATGAGCCTGGCCGGCGCCATGGGCGGCCACACCGTCGTCTCCAAGCTGCTGCTGCACTTCGGCACCGAGGAGCAGAAGCGCCACTACCTGCCGAAGATGGCAACCGGGGAAATCCGGGCCACCATGGCCCTGACCGAACCGGGAGGCGGCTCCGATCTGCAGGCCATGCGCACCGTCGCACGCCGCGACGACGAGGGCTACCTGATCAACGGCTCCAAGACGTGGATCACCAACGCCCGCAGGTCCCAGCTGATCGCGCTGCTGTGCAAGACCGACCCGGACGCCAACCCGGCCCACAAGGGCATCTCGATCCTGCTGGTCGAACACGGCCCCGGACTGGAGGTCTCACGCGACCTGCCCAAGATCGGCTACAAGGGCGTTGAAAGCTGCGAGTTGTCCTTCGACGACCACCGGGTCGGCCCGGACGCCGTCCTCGGCGGCACCGAAGGCCAGGGCTTCTCGCAGATGATGAAAGGCCTGGAGACCGGACGACTGCAGGTCGCCGGACGCGCTCTCGGCGTCGCCCGAGCCGCACTGGAAGACTCGCTGAACTACGCCCAGGAGCGCGAGTCGTTCGGCAAGCCCATCTGGAAGCACCAGTCCGTCGGCAACTACCTGGCCGACATGGCCACCTCATTCTCCGCCGCCCGCCAGCTGACCCTGCACGCCGCCCAGGAGTACGACGCCGGACGTCGCGTGGACATGGAAGCCGGAATGGCCAAACTCTTCGCCTCGGAAACGGCGATGGAGATCGCGCTCAACGCCGTCCGCGTCCACGGCGGCTACGGCTACTCCACCGAATTCGACGTCGAACGCTACTTCCGCGACGCCCCGCTGATGATCGTCGGCGAGGGCACCAACGAGATCCAGCGCAACGTCATCGTCCGCCAACTGGTCCAACGAGGCGGCCTCGACGCCTGACCTGTGGGTGTGCGGGCTCTTGACGCCAGCACCTGAAAGCCGGGGCACCCGATCCCTCTACAGGGCCCTAGTAGCATTTCGTTAAGTCTTGATCTCGCATGTTGCTGATCTTGTTGCGGTGGAACGTCTTCGGGATGAGTCAAGCGAGTTCGTGGGTGAGGTGTTCGCCTCGGTATCGCGGAAGGATCAGCGGCGGCAGGGGGACTGTTTTTTTGCGCGGGTTGATGCTGGGCGGTCCGCGTAAGTCGATTCAGTCGAGGCCGAACGGTTGCCGGATGGGAACATGCAGGCCTTGCAGCAGTTTGTGAACCAGTCGCAGTGGGACCACGAGCCGGTGTTGCGCACGATAGTGGCCAAGGTGATCGACGCGATCGGTCCGCAGGCATGGGTGGTCGATGATGTTTCGTTTCCCAAGTCGGGTGATCAGTCGGTGGCGGTGGCGCGTCAGTACTACGGCGAAAAGTGGCGGCTGGCCTGGAAACTCTGGACGAGCTGACCGAGCAGGGGCTGGCGCCGCCGGTGGTGGTCGCCGATGCCGGTTACGGCCTCCACTGCACCGGGCCTATCAACAAGACCCGGATGTTGTGCCACAGTGAAAACCGAGGAATATCCCGAATCCAGACCCAGGCCGCCCGTGAAGACGCGTTGATCTACTTCGCCGACGAGGCCAGGATCCGCTCGGACTATCACTCCGGCACCACCTGGGCCCCAGTAGCCAACACCCCGGTGGTCGAGCGCACCGAAGCCCGATTCTCGGTCGACATGCTCTCGGCGGTCACCCCCGCCGGCACGCTGCGGTTCATGGTCAACGAGGGCAACACCACCGCCGCAGTGTCCATCGACTTCTGCAAACGCCTGCTACACGACGCACGCGGGCCGGGCTATCTCATCGTCGACGGACACCCCGCACACCGAGCCAAAGCCACGCAACGGTTCGTGGCCTCCACCGCGGCCAATAGCAGGACCGGCTGGCCGCCGTGCTGCAGGAAGGTCGCGCTGCGAACGGCTACACCGAGGATCAGCGGTGGCCTGACGCGGATGGCGGACCTGATCGCTCGGCTGTTCCGGGTCCAGTACACCCTGTGTGGAGTCTCAATGTCGTTGCATCGCATGAGATTCAGCCCATAAATGCCCGCGCATCGCCCGATCGAACGCGACGAAGAAGCCATCACGGCGTGGCGGCGTAGTTGTGGCGGCAGGCACAAAGCGGTCGCCAGTCTATTCTGCCACCCCGACACACGCCCACACTCGCTGTATCGGGTCAAAGTTCACCGTGCTCGCAGGGGCGAACGCCGCAGCCTCGCCGAAAATGGCTACGCCCCCTGCTGGATGCCGCCCACCAGTACCTGAAAGCCCCGATCGTGGCCATCTGGGAAAACCTCAACACCCACATCAGCCGCGATGCAGCAGTTGATCGCCAGCCGGGATTGCCTCCACGTCATTCAGCTACGGCCTACGCCCCCGACCTCAACCCCACCGAGAGCGTCTGGTCGAACGTCAAGGGCAGCCTCGCCGTCACCAACGTCGATCACCTCGCCACTGTCGTACGCAACCGACTCAAACGAATCCAATTCCGAGCCCACCTGCTGACCGGCTTCCTCGCCCAAAACCGGCCTCACCCCCGACCCGGAACCTCTTGATCATTCAACCTCTATAAATTCGGCGGCGCGTAGTCGCGACTCCTCGGAACGGCATTGCATCATGACGGCACGAGCGTCGATCGCCTCCGGAAACTGAACTGCCTGATTGGTCCTGCCCCTGGAATCTCGACTGGCGGAGTAGACAATTCACACGGAGGAGAGCGTGTTGACCACCGTGACCACACCCCGAGCTGGCCGAACCTCGGCCCCGGCGTCGAAACCGTCCTCGGTGGACAGCATGCTGAACGTCTGCGGGCCGACCATGAGGCGACGAGTCGGTAGTCGAACGTGCGACCCAGGCCCGCCCCGAGACGGCGTTGGATCTCCCCCATTATCAGGGCCTGGAGCGGGCCGTGTGGACGACGAGGTAGTCGCAGCCCTCCTGGCTCACATGGTCGTAGTGGATGCGGTGCGCGTTGTAGGTCAGGGCCGAGAACCGGCCAGGAAAGCTTCGTCGATCGCGAGGTCGATTCGGGCGGACCGCTCGGGCACCGGTCCCGGCTCACGCGCCGGCAGCGCCCCTGAGTCGGCGGAGCGGTATACGATGTCGTTCTCGTCGACCACGCGCACCTCGCTCTGGGAGAGCTCGAGCCGCACGGTTGACGAAGGTCAGCGGGCCGGTGCGGCCCGGCTGGCCGAAGCTCGCCCGCTCCGGCTGTAGGCTAGCGCGGCCTCCAGCACGGCCCGACCGACTCCGAGGCGCGGCCGGCCATCTAAAAGCTGGCCGATCTCGAGGCCGCACATTTGGGTGATGTCCTCGCCCTCAGTGTCGCTGAGCAGCTGGGACCGCGGGGCACCTGCATGTCGTCGAAGACGAGCTCGCAGCTCCTGCGATGCGAGTAGGTCGGGGTAAGCCCAGGGACAGGGTGCGGTGCAAGACCTGCGCAGACCCCGCCCATGTGATCTCGTCGGCGGGGACGTCGCTGCCGTCGAGGCATAGGGCGACCTTCTCCCCCAACTCGTCGTGGGTCGGTGGGCGCTGCGGGGAGCCTGGGGGGAACTGCAGAGACGCCTCATGGCATTCCTCGTCGGTGTGCACAACCACCCGGACCGTCCCCGCCAGCAGCCAGTCGCCCGAGTCCTCAAGCACCGTGTCGACGAGGTCGACCAGTCGTCTAGCCTCCGGACGCCGAACGGCCTCGTCGCCGAACTCCTCGAAGCCGTGGCGCTCGTCCAGCAGCGCGGTCGCGACGGCATATTCCAGGCTGAACTTGCCTTGGAGCCCGTCCGTGGGCCGATGGTGGATCAGCGGCTGCACGGTCGCGGCGGGGGTGTGCACCTCGATCCGGCGTACCGCAGCCGGGTCGACCGACACGCCGCGCACGGCCTCCCGCATCGCGGTGATCGGCCGTTGCAGGGCGTAGCACGCGGGGTAGATCTTGACCGCCAGCCCGCCGGGCACTGCGGGCCCGGACACGTCGACGACCGCGGGGTCGCCTCCGAGCAGCCGCAGCCAGT
This sequence comes from Saccharopolyspora karakumensis, assembly GCF_004349225.1. NCBI lineage: Bacteria > Bacillati > Actinomycetota > Actinomycetes > Pseudonocardiales > Pseudonocardiaceae > Saccharopolyspora > Saccharopolyspora karakumensis. The sequence goes on along the minus strand of NZ_SMLA01000008.1, from coordinate 31,543 downwards.
CCTCGACAGCGCCGGTGTCGGCGGTGGCGCCGGACGCAGCCAGCCCGGCAGCACGCACGCCGGCGTCGGCCGCCTGGCCGACCTGGAGCGATTTGGCGTCCGTCCCGAAGGCTCGCTGCACGCCACCCGCGGCGGGGACGGCTAGCGCCATCGCCCGGGCGAGTCCGTCGGCGTCGAGCCCCCGGGCCACCCCCGCCACCACCGCGGCGGCGAGCGCGCCAGCCGTGGTGGTCGCGTGCCAGCCGGAGGAGTAGTGCCGCCAGCCGAGGGACATGCCCAGCCGCGCCATGACACCGGCCCCGGCGAGGTAGGCGCGGGCCCCGCCCCCGGTGGCGAGCGCCACCGGGACGCACACGGTGCTGATGTGGGTGGTGGACTCCATGTGGAGGTCGTCGTAGTCGATGACGTGACTGGCCGTGGCCCAGCGGCCGGCCTCCCCCAGGGCCCGTGCTACCTCGAGGACGTCGTGACCGCGTGCCGCCACGGCCACCGCCACCGTGTCGCGCAGGGACCGCTCGGCGAGAGCCAGATCCTCGGCCGTGGGCTGGAGGCCACCGGCCCACCGCGCCAGCCGGACGGCCACATCGGCGGCGAGGTCCTCGTCGGAGTTCACCCAGGTCACTGCTTTTGTTCCCAGCCGTGGGCCACGAGGCCGCTGGCCCCGGTGCAGTCGTGTCCCAGCTTCGCCAAGACCGCCTCGTTGTGCTCCACCGCCTCGGAGATTTGAGCTCCTTCCTCGTTGGGAACCGCGATGTCGTGCCGAACATGTCGACCTGGGTCTTCTGCACCGTGGTTGGCACGATGCGTCGCGGTCAGCTCGAAGTTCGTCAACCCTTCCGCCGTGGAATTACAGGTGAGAACGGTACTGAACAAGGTGTGCACGGCTGCCCCCTCAGTGAGCTTCTTGCAGGTAGCGCTGGTCGAGCAGCGACGGGCGGTCCGGTGGAAGGGATTGAAGGATGTCGCCGACCCGGTCCTTGGCGTCGCCGAAGAGCATCTGGGTGTTGTCCTTGAAGAACAGCGGGTTCTGCACGCCGGCGTACCCGGTGGCCATGGAGCGCTTGAAGACAACGACATCGCGGGCGTTCCACACCTCCAGCACCGGCATGCCGGAGATCGGAGATCCGGGCTCCTCGACAGCGGCCGGGTTGACGGTGTCGTTGGCGCCGATGACGAGCACAACGTCCGTGTCGGTGAAGCTGGCGTTGATCTCATCCATGTCCAGGACGATGTCGTAGGGGACCTTGGCCTCGGCGAGCAGCACGTTCATGTGCCCCGGCAGTCGGCCAGCGACGGGGTGGATGCCGAAGCGGACGTCGACGCCCTTGGCGCGCAGCTTGGCGGTCAGGTCGGCGACGGGGTACTGCGCCTGCGCCACGGCCATGCCGTAGCCGGGGGTGATGACGACGGACTTGGCGTCGGCGAGCATCTCGGCGACCGCGTCGGCCTGGACCTCGCCATGCTCGCCGTAGTCCCTGGACTCCCCTGAGACGGCGCCGTCGGTGCCGAAGCCGCCAGCGACGACACTCACGAAAGAGCGGTTCATCGCCGTGCACATAATGTAGGACAGGATCGCGCCGGAGGAGCCGACCAGGGAGCCGGTGATGATCAGCAGGTCGTTGCTCAGCATGAAGCCGGCAGCGGCCGCGGCCCAGCCGGAGTAGGAGTTGAGCATCGACACCACGACCGGCATGTCGCCGCCGCCGACGGCCGCCACCAGGTGGAAGCCGAGGAAAAGCGCGAGCACGGTCATGACGCCCAGCGGCAGCAGCCCGGCCTGGGACTGGTCAGCCACGAACCACACCATCAACGCCGCCGAGGCGATCAGGATCGCCAGGTTGAGCAGGTGTCGCGCGGGCAGCACAGCGGCGCCGACTTCATCTTCGCGCTCAGCTTGAGGTTGGCCACGATCGAGCCGGTGAAGGTCACCGCGCCGATGAAGACGCCGAGGAACACCTCAACCGCATGGATCACGTCGCCGCCGTGCTCGGCGGCCTCGAAAAAGGAGTTATAGCCGACCAGCACCGCGGCCAGGCCGACGAAGCTGTGCAGCATCGCGACCAGCTCGGGCATGCCGGTCATCTCGGCCGTGCGCGCCTTCCAGGCGCCGATCAGCCCGCCGATGAGCATAGCGGCGATGATCATTCCGAGGACGGAGGTGACCTTGCCAAGGCCGTCGTACGACGCGTTTCGCGCAGCCAGCAGCAGCGTCGCGGCCAGCGCGACGGTCATGCCGACAATGCCGGCGATGTTGCCGCGCTTGGCGGTCTCGTGCTTGCTCAGGCCGGCGAGCGCGGCGATGAAGAGGACGCCGGCGATGTTGTAAGCCGCGGTGACCAGACCCGGCAGCCTCGGAGTTCAGGAAGTCGGTCATGGGTCAGTCCTTCCGGAACATCTCGAGCATGCGGAGGGTGACCAGGAAGCCACCGAAGATGTTGATGCTGGCGACCAGCACAGCGACGAGCGCGAACGCGGTCACCACGGGGTTGTCGCTGCCGACCTGCAGGATGCCGCCGACCAGGATGATCCCCGAGATCGCGTTGGTCTCGCTCATCAGGGGCGTGTGCAGGGCGTGCGCGACGTTGAAGATCACGTAGTAGCCCACGAAGACCGCCAACGCGAAGACCGTGAAGTGCCCCAGGAATGACGGCGGTGAATACGCCGCCAGCCCCGCGAACGCGAGCGCGGCCAGCGCCGCCGCAACGACCTTCCTGCGCGGGTCGGCCGGCTTCTCGGGCTCCTCTGGAGCATCCGGCTCCGCTGCGGGAGCGGCCGCCGGAACCGCAGACACCTGCACCGGCGGCGGGGGCCACGTCAACGCGCCGTCGCGGGTCACGGTGATTCCGCGCTGCACGACGTCGTCCATGTCCAGCTTCAGCTGCCCGTCCTTCTCCGGGGTGAGCAGCTTAAGCAGGTTGACGATGTTGGTGCCGTAGAGTTGGCTCGTCTGCGCGGCCAACCGGCTGGCGAGGTCGGTGTAGCCGAGCACGGTCACACCGTTCTCGGTCACCACCCGCTCGTCGGCCACCGTCTCGGCGGCGTTGCCGCCGTTAGCCGCGGCCATGTCGACGATCACGGAGCCGTTGCGCATCCCGGCGATTGTCTCCGCCGAGATCAGCCTCGGCGCCGGACTGCCCGGGACCAGCGCTGTCGTGATGACGATGTCGGCATTGCGCGTCTCCTCGTCGTACATCGCCGCGGTCGCCGCCTCTTGCTCGGCAGTCATCTCCTTGGCGTAGCCGTCGGAGGACACCTCGGATTTGAAGTCGACCTGCACGAACTCCGCGCCCATCGACTCGACCTGCTCGGCCACCTCGGGCCGCACGTCGAAGGCACGCACCACCGCACCCATCGCCGACGCCGCACCGATCGCCGCCAGGCCGGCGACACCGGCACCGACCACGAACACCCGCGCCGGCGGCACCTTGCCCGCCGCCGTCGCCTGGCCGGTGAACATCCGACCGAACTCGTAAGCCGCCTCGACCGCGGCGCGGTAGCCCGCAACGTTGGCGATCGACGACAGCACGTCCATCGACTGAGCCCGCGAGATCCGCGGCACCGCGTCCATCGCCAGCGCGGTCACCCCCTGGTCCCGGAACCGCTCGACCAGCTCCGGGCTGCGGGCCGGCGCCATCATCGAGATCACCGTCGCACCCGAGCGCAGCCGGGTGACCTCGTCGTCGGTGGGGGCGTTGACCTTCACCACGACGTCACTGGACCACACTGCCTCCGCGTCGACGACCGCGAACCCGGCCGCTTCGAACGCCTCGTCCGACTGGTCCGCAGCCACGCCGGCGCCGCGTTCGACGACCACCTCGTAACCGAGCTCCTCCACCTGTACGGCTGTCTTCACGGTCGCCACCAGGGTCTCCCCCGGTTTCGACTCACGGGGAAACCCGATCAACACTCGATACCTCCTAAGAGCCCGTGCATGCGCTACACCGCCTCCCGAATAGGTTGCAATGCTCTCCCGCCCGATTCGAACCTCAACGAACTATCGCCCAGCGATCCGGTCTGCGAGCCGCGCCGGCCACGCGGTGCGCTCCGTGTCTCGACGCGCTTCCATACGGTCAGCGATCGAATACGCCTTATAGAGCCCATGTGCGCCTACCCACCTCAGTGGCTCAGGCTCCCAGCGCCGTGGCATAGGCCTCACCCAGGGAAGTTCGGTCAGCTCCGTGGATTTGCCGCAGAGCAAGTCCGCCACGATCCGGGCGCCGACGTAGGAAGCCGTCAGCCCCTGCCCCGCGTATCCGCCAACCCTGGTAATTCCATTCGAAGGATCCGTGTCTACGAAAGGAGACCAGTCACGGGTCACGCCGATAACTCCGCACCAGGCGTGGACGGGTCGCGCGGAGACCTGGGGGAAGAGGTCACGCAACAGGTTACTCAGAGCGGTCACAGTCTTTTCGTCGACCCTGCCATCGTGATCGAGCTTGGATGCGAATCGGTAGGGATGGCCTCGTCCGCCGATGGCGATTCGACCATCTGGTGTGCGCTGGCCGTAAAAGAAGGTATGAGCCACGCCGCGGATTCCTTCCGCACTCTCCCAACCGACCATTCGCCACTGCTCGTCGGTCAGGGGCTCAGTCACCATCATTGCGCTGTTCATCGGAAGCAGGGAGCGGCTGCGCCCTGTCTCCCGTCCGGAGTATCCCTCGGTCGCAACGACGATGTGCTGTCTGGCCCGCACAGTGAAGTCGCCGACTCTGAGACGGCGTCCATCGGTGACGTTGTGCACCCGAGACGACGTGTAGATCGCTGCCCCACTTGATGCTGCAAGGTTAGCAACAGCAAGAACGAGCTTGTAAGGGTCTACGCGGTAGTTGTCCGGCGAGTACAGGCCTCCGAGCGCCCCGCTCACCTTGACCCGATTGCGAACCTCCTCAGCACCCAACAGACGCACCCGTTCAGGCTCCACACCCCAGCTCTGCGCGTCCATAAGGTGATGCTTGATCCGTGCCAACTCGCTCCTGGACCGCGCGATCTCCAGCCACCCGCCGTGGTGCGCGTCGATCTCGCTGGCCCCGAGAATCTCGACAATCTCGTGGATCGAGCTCGCCAGAACACGATCGATCGCGAGAACACCCGCTCGTCCCGAAGTGCCTCGCGCTAGGACTCGTCGCATTCCAACCGGTTTCGCCGAGAGCCACCCACCGTTGCGTCCCGACGCGCCGTATCCGATTTCCTCGCCCTCGAAGACCGCCACCTCGAGGCTGGGGTCACGCTGTTTGAGCACCCACGCCGTCCACAGCCCGGTCAAACCCCCTCCGATGATCGCGACATCTACATTCAAGTCCTCGTCTAGCCGAGGCCAGTTCGCAGATGAGGCCCCAGCGTTCGACCTCCAGTAGGATATTTCGCCGTTCTTCACGAGTGCTCCGATATTTGTGAGAGGGTTATGGCGGTCGCTGCGATCTGGCCCCCGGGCAAGAGGAGCGGAGGCCGTGGTGCAGCCCGGCTACCTCAACGCGTATGAATCAGCTTCTTGTTCACAAATTCATCGATCCCGAAGCTGCCCAACTCGCGCCCGAACCCCGAGCGCTTAACTCCACCGAACGGAGCCTGCACCGCATCCGCCTGCACGAGGTTGATGTAGACCATGCCCGCGTCGAGCTTTTCCGCCACCCGCTGGGTCTGTCGGGTGTCCGAGCCGAACACGTACGACCCAAGACCGTATGGAGTGTCGTTCGCGATCGCTACCGCCTCGTCTTCATCAGTCGCCTTGAAAACGAGGGCAACAGGCCCGAACAATTCCTCCTTGCAAACATCCGCAGCCGGGTCTAGATCGGCCAGAACAGCCGGAGGATACGCCGCGCCCCGTCGTTCACCCTTCGCGTACAGTTTCGCCCCCGAGCGCACTGCCTGCTGCACTTGCCTCTCGAGCTTTTCAGCTGCTTCAAGAGACGACAGTGGAGCGATTCCATTGTCAGCGCCCTGTATCTTCGCGATCAGCCGCTGCAAAAACTCGTCATAAACATCCTCAAGCACAATCATTCGCTTGGGAGCGTTGCAGACCTGTCCGGCGTTGCTGACCATCCGGGCGGCGTAGGCAGCCTCCACCGTAGCATCGAGGTCGTACGAGTCGAGCACAATGAAGGGATCTGACCCTCCCAGCTCGAGCACAACCTTCTTCAAATGCCTTCCCGCAACTTCGGCAACTGCAGCCCCAGCGCGATCCGAACCGGTGAGGGACACGCCCTGAATCCGCGGATCAGCGATGATGTCCCGGATCTGCTCGTTGGTCGCGTAGATGTTCTTGAACACGCCTTCCGGGACTCCAGCATCGGTGAAGATCTCCTCGATGGCCACCGCCGAGCTCGGGCACTGAGGCGCATGCTTCATCAGGATCGTGTTACCGAGCACGACGTTGGGTGCGACGAGTCGCGCAACCAAGGCGATTGGGTAGTTCCACGCCTTGATGCCAAGGATGGGGCCTAGTGGGACGCGGCGAACGAACGCCTCTCCCCGGCCATCATCTAGCGCAACGGGTTCATCAGCGAGGAATTCCTCGGCATGGTCGGCGTAGTACTCGTAGATAGTGGCCGAGAAGTCAACCTCACCGAGAGCTTGGTCGATCGCCTTGCCCATCTCCTGATGCATCTTGGTTGCGAGTGAATCTCGGCGTTCCCGGTGAAGTTCACCCACGGTGCGAATCAGCGATGCCCGCTGAGCCACTGAGAACTCACGGGACCACCGACGGTAGCCCGAATCCACCAAGTTCAGCGATGCCCGGACCTCTTCGTCGGTAGCAATCGAGTACTGCCGGACTCGCTCACCGGTCGACGGGTCGACAACTGCATACTGAGTCACGTTTTCTCCTCCATCGCCTTCAGCGGCGCGTATGGGCAGCGGCCTGTACTAGACATCACCAACACTGGGCCACTCCCAACCTATGTAAACCAGCACCGGTAGACTTGTCCCGCAGCGCCACGTATGTCAACCGACGCCGACATGCGATAGACCAGCCACCAGACCGGCAGTTGATCACGAAATCAGAGAGAGCCGATCTTGGAACATTCCCGTTAGTTGGTTATTGACACTGGGACGATGCGGCCTCCGAGCGTGGCAGCGAAGGCGTTGAGGGGTGGTTTCCATTTTCGCGCGGCCTTTCCGGTTCTGAACCATCTAGCGCTCGACGAGCGTTTACGGGCTACTTACGCGGGGCTCACGAAGACTTATGCTTTCATGGTGCCGTCTTCCTCAAAGGGACTCCCTTCGATTACTGTCCGCGACCGCTTTGGAAACGTCACGGCTCTTGCCGACCGATCGTTTTGTAAACCGCTGGATTGGACTTTCGCCACCATAAGGAAAGTCCCGCGCCGACAACCGCGACGATGGCCGCGAATATTAGGATGAGCTGAGCAGTCCGGAGGTTCCCGACGAGAAGGCTGAGATTATCGGTCGCAAGCCAGACCAAGATGCCCAGTCCCAGCAGTGAGAGGATCGGTGCCACGGTCGAACTCCAGGTACCTGCCACGCACCTCGCATTACGTCGGAAGAAGACGAACACGGAAACGCTCGTCAGCGTCCAGAGCAGGAGAATTCCGTATCCCCCGAGGCCTAGGAGCACCGTGTACGTCTCGATCGGTTCGCCCCCGCCGAGTACGGGAATCAGGATGATGAAAAGAATCATCGCGCCGCTCACAATGCTTGCGACGGCTGGGCTTCCGTGTCGGTCGCTCACTTGCCCCAACTTGGCCGGAACGACCTGGTCGCGGCCGAGAGCATAGAGGTAGCGGGACGTGATGTTCTGGATAGCCAACGTGCAGGCAAAGCTACTGGTCATCAGCAACAGGCTGGCGGCATCTGTCACGACACTTCCTGCGTATCGTTCGATGGAAGCAAGAACTGTACCGGTCGGGTTTGTCGCACCGTTGATCACCCCCTCCCCGAACCCTTCCGAAACGATGTAGGCATACGTCGAGATGGCGTAAAATACGGCAAGGAAGGCTACGACAATGTAGGTAGCCTGCGGAACGGTCCGCACCGGATCACGCGTCTCCTCCCGGAATACCTGCAACGACTCAAACCCGGTCATGCACATTGCGATGAACAAGAATGTGAGCGCTGGCGAACCGTCGAAGAAGTGAGAAAACACGGGAACTGCGATGCCATCGGGGCCACCTTCCCAGAAGACGCGCGCATCCCAGATCGCTATGACCGCAATCTCGAACAACATCGCCACGCCGAGGACCTTTGCGGACAGTTCCACGTTGAAGAGGCTGAGAATTGTGACTGTCGCCCAGCTCACGAGCGCCCAGATCCACCAGGGTCCCGAACCGGACGCTCCAAGCAAGGTGGAGGAGAAGTCGCCGACTGCTACTGCAAAGAGCGAGAAGGTTCCTGCGCCCAGAGCGACGTAGGTGAGAATCGCGAGAAAGGCCGCCCCTAAGCCCGGTGGACGACCGAGGCCGCGCGCGATGTAGGCGTAGAATGCCCCGGGCCGCACCATGTGGGTCGCCATCGCGTTGAGACCGGCAGAGAACACCATGAGGAGCGCACCCATGGCTACGAAAGCGATCGGCGCGCCGAGGCCATTTCCGACGGCCGTGATCACGGGGACGAACCCCCCTACCACCAGCAAAGGCGCGTTGAATGCGAGGGCGGTGAACGACAGCTTCAGCGTGCCGAGATTTCCGCGGAGCTTGCCGTCGGGAGGACCGGAGGCAGGCACGACTCTCTCGGCGGACCGAACGCCGTGACCGCCGAGCGGGGCATCCGGCTCGGACATTGCATCACTCATGTCGAGTCTCCTCAGTGACAAATCGGCGGTGGGCAGCCGTCATCGAGTAGGTGTGGGCACACCCAGGCCGGTCTTAATCTGATTCGTCTGTTCGCTACCGCAGCCTTCCGAGATGCCCAGCGCCGCGCCCTGATGGGCCTGCAGTTGACTCCGGATCAGGCGCCTTTCCCAGCCGAGTCCGTTGCGTGACCCGTTGTTCGTTTGCACTGACCGTAAATGCCTGAGTTGCCAGGCGCTTGCTCTCCAGTGACACCCTTCTCAGCGTTCTGCGCCACAGTCGCTCGAGCCCAACCCGCCTTCTGGTTGCTCGCGGACTCGATCGTGCGCATCGCGGCACGTCCTGCGAAGGCCGAGACGGTGGCTATCGGGTTCTTTGCCGAGCAAATGACGAAGATATCGAGAACGAAAAGGGTCGGCAGGTCGTGCGCGCGCCCATATTGGCCCTTCGAACAGTTCGTTGAGAACCGCAGGCGCGATCGTTTGGACATGAGCTTGATCGGCAACATTGAGGTACGTGAAATGGTCGGCTCGATCACGCCGGACGAGCTCGGCGCCAGCTTCTGCGCCAACGACACACTGATCAACACTCCGACCGTCGTAAACGCGCTCTTCGAGGAGCGATCGCGCATGGAACCAAAGTGGTGGCCGGCGTTACGGTGTCGCCTGATCTACTCGCACGACACAATCCTCAGCGTCGAAACCACCGACGGGAAATTCCTGGTCGACAAGACGGTCATCGCAACCGGAGTCTGGACTGAAAGATTGATCGCCACGAACCGCGGTCGACACGCGGATCGGGAGGAGCGTCTGCAAGTCGTGGCCACCGCGCCGCTTCCGCAGTCGATCAAGCCGGTTGCGAGGGTCCGCAGACGGCCAAGCAATACGCCTTGTTCCGCGATCTCGCCGCATGGGACGAGGATGCCTTCACGACCGAGTTAGAGCGGGCAGGCCCTCCTCTAGGGCAAGGGCTTTCAATATCCTGGTCTCAGCACGCCACGGGCTGCGGCATTCTCGTCGCGGCGTCCACAAAGGCCTGGCCAACCTCGCCACGGGAGTTCGTCGCGGGCACCACCTGGGTCATTCCGTCTCCGTACCCAGGGTGACCGGCGCGGGACGGTGACCCCCACGTCCAGTCGTCCGACACGTAGTGTGCGATCAGGTCACGCCAACGGCGTACCGGAGCTCGGAGTGTGCAAGCAAACCGGGGGCTCCCGGCGACGGCATGGCGTCGTCGGGAAGTCGTTGAAGTCGAGGACTGCCTGGTGATGGCGTCGGTTAGGGGTCTCTGCCAGTAGGGCGGCGAGGGCTTCCTCGAAGGCGGTCAGGCTGAGGTCGAACCGGCCCCAGAGGATGTCGTTCTCCGAGCGGTAATAGCGAAAGAGCATGCGACGGCTGACCCCACCTCCGTGGCGATGTCGGCATTCGTCGTTTCATCGAAACCCTTGCATTCGAAAGAGAGTGAAGGCGGCTGCCGCGATTGCGTCGTGGCTGGCGGTCGGAGGCCGGCCGACGTCGCAAGGCTCGTCACGTTCGGCAAGCTAGCAGATGTCAAGGGGTATATTTCTGCACCGAGTGTCGTTACTGTGTCGCGGACCACAGGTCTCAGCCTGTGGCGATAACCCGCTGGCAGGCTTCGTCCCACCCACGAGGGAGGACCCGTCGCGATGAGCACGAAGAAGCCCCGAGTCACTGAGGAATCCCTGGAAGCAGAACCCCTGGTTCGAGCCGGTGGCGGTTGCTCAACAACGCGCCCGCGAGCGGCTGCAGGCCCGGGTGTACAGCGCCCTGGCCCCCGCTCCGAGCGCGGTCCGACGATCGAGGACATCCCCGGCCGCCTTCGCCGAGCTCGAGCTGGCGCCGCACGTCGCCGACCACCAGCCGGTGCGTGCGATGAGGACGACTGTGATCGGTCAATACATTTCGCTGCCGGTCCCGATCAGGCCCACCGGCGTTCAGGGCGTCCATCCCGACCGGGAGGTGGCGGTGGCGCGTGCGGAGGCCTCGCGCGGCACGGTCGCTATCACCAGCGAGCCTCTAATAAGGTTCGCCAGCCTCGAACGCTCCGGGTGGGTGGACAGCTGGGTGGCCGCTCGGCGGCAGCAAGAGTTCCTCATCCAGGGTCGAGGTTGGACCATCTATCCCGCACCCTAGAGAAGCAGGATCGCTCGGTCAGACGAGCCTCGCCCGCACCACAATCTGACTGTCGCTGGATAGGACCCGCGCAGCGGGATTTTTCCAGACAGCCCTCGCATTCTGACGGCCAGCGCATATATTGACTGTGGGGTGCGTCACAGGAGGATCCATGACACGTATAACGCGAGCCGCGAAGCCGATCGCGGGGACCTGGTCTCCGATGCGCGAGGCAGCAGCGCGCAGCGCCGTGGGGACCGTCGAGACACAGAACCCCCGGGAGTGGGCCGACGTGATGTGGGACGTCTACGGCGGCCTTGAGGTCGTGACGCAGAGTGAGCAGCCGTGCGCGGGGGCGATGGTCCGTCGTTCGATTGACCGGCTTCATACCCTTGAGCTGCGGCTAACTCCTCAGACCCACCGGCGAACGGCTTCGATGGTGGAGAGCCATCCAAGCGACGACGTCTTCGTGGCCATGATTACCGAGGGACAGGCGCTCGTCGTCCAGGACGGCCGCTCGTGCACACTGGGTCCTGGAGACTTCGCCTTCGTCGAGAGCAGTCGCCCGTATTCCGCAATCTATGAGACGTCATCCCGGTTGATCGACTTCGCTTGGCCGCGGCACGCCATCGGTCTCTCGGAGAGCGAGTGCCAGTCAGTGACAGCCAGAGCCTTCAGGGCAGCGTCCCCACTGGGACGCTGGCTTTCCCCTGCATTGATCGGCCTCCACCAGATGGATGAGGGAGTCTCGCAAGCTGGAGTCGTCCGAATTGCCGACGGAATCTCGGACCTCCTCGTAACGGCAGCCCTCGAGTTGGCGTCACCGGACGATCCGACCGACCGCTGGCGCCCGCAGTATGACCAGATGATCAAGTTCATCGAACGCAACCTCGACGAGACCGAGCTGACAGCCGACTTTCTCGCCGAGAACTTCTTCATGTCGACGCGGTCGGTGCACCGGTTGTTTGCGAAGTTCGACACGACCGTCGCGTCTGCCATCCGGGACATGCGTCTAGAAGAAGCTCGACGGATGATGTTGTCGCACTCACATCGCACGAAGTCCGTCAGCTTCATCGCCAGCCACTGCGGGTTCTCGAGCCTGCAAGTTTTCAGCCGCGCGTTCACCACCAAGTACGGGGTCGGCCCGAAGCAGTACCGGGATAGCCACCAGTAGCAGCTCCGTATGTCGCTACGATGGTGGGCTCGTCGGCGCAATTCGCTGGACCTTCCCGCGCGGGGCGCCGACAGTTCCGGTGGAAGCGACCTGAAAGTGCGCCTACGACACTGTGCGGCTGCGGGACATCGGCTTCACCCGAGGCTTTGGCTTGGGTCTTCTGCCGAGCACTTGCTTCGCCGCCCGACCGGCTTGAGCGACACCCTGGGCTTATCGGCCTTGGGCAATGGCTCGACGAACTTGACGTCGAGTTATACCTGATGCCCGGGACACTGCTACTCCTAGCGTTTTCAGCGCCTGTCATGTCGCTGGAAACGCTGCGATGCAGGTAGCCGACCCATGTCCAGGCGGTGCTGCATACACCAGTCTGTCGAGACGCTGATGTCCACGTCGTGGTAGCGCTGCAGGTACATGGCGATCTTAGCCGGCCCGAAGTGGTAGTTGCCTTGAAGGTGGATGTTCTTGTCCACAACGTCGGCGCGGGTGGCGTTCGGGCTTGTCTGCGGCCGCCTGGACTGACCGCGTAGCCCATCGACACCATTGGCCTCGTAACGGCGTAGCCACTTGTAGTACGTCGGCCGGCTGATCCCGTAGTACCGGCACGTCACCGCAACGTTGGCGGACACTTCCACGAAATGACGAAGGACCGCGATGCGCCGACGCACCTCGCGGTCCAACGTAGGTTCACTCAAGGGGACTCTCGGTGATCAACAAGCCCGGATGTCAACCATCTCCCTCAAGCTTTTAGACCGACAGCAAATGCGCATCTCAATCTGGCCAGTGACTTCGTGGCTACGTCACTGACATAAGCGTACCTTTTTTGATGCAGGCGCTTCGATGCCATGCAAGGCATTCCCCGACACCCTCGGCGGTCGGTAGGGCCTTTCACCAAACAAGGGCGCGCGGAAGTGGGTGGCCGGCGAGGCTGCCAGACCTCTCGCGATCCGCTCGGCCCGGGGCGTGGAGGCGTGGAGGTACTAAGCGACTCGGCCTCGGGCAATGGGGTGTACCAAGGATCTTGGACAGGGCCTCTCGTTTGAGAGGATGTGTGCATGCCCGCAGCGTCGGAGGTTCAGTGCTCAGTTCAAGGCTGAGGCTGTGCAGATGGTGATCGAGACCGAGAAGCCGGTCGCCGAGGTCGCCCGGGACCTGGAGATCAACGCGGGCACGCTGGCCAACTGGGTCAACGCGTGGCGACGGGAGAACCCCGGTTCTGCGCAGCCGGTGAGCCCGTCCGAACGAGCCCGCGTGGCGGAGATGGAAGACGAGATCCGCCGGCTGCGGATGGAAACGAGTTTCTGAAAAAAGCCGCCTTAGATTCAACGGGTCGGTGCAACACTGCTGATTGAGGAGAGGCGCGTGGCGCAGGTGGGGCGGCCGGGGATCAGTGTCATCTCCCGGGCGATCGGCAAACCTCCGGGCTCGGTGTTTACCGTCCTCAAGCACCATGGTGGTATCGCTCCGCAGCCCTGGAAGCATCGGGCCGGCTCGCTGACACTTCTTGAGAGAGAAGAGATTTCGCGTGGCTTGAGCGCCGGCTGTTCGTTTCGAGCGATTGCGACTTCCTTGTATCGCGCGGTGTCGACGATCAGCCGGGAAGTTAACAAGAACGGTGGCCGTGACGCCTACAGGGCCACCACTGCACAGGAACGCGCGCATGAGCAAGCTCGCCGACCGAAAAGGTGCTTGCTGGCACGTAAGTCCGCGTTGCGAAACGAAGTTATGGCTCTGTTGCGTGAGGAATGGTCACCGGAGCAGATCGTCGGCTACCTGCGCCGACATCACGGTAACGATCCGGCGATGGCGATCAGCCACGAGACGATCTACCGGTCAATCTACACTACCCGCTGGAAGGTGATCCCGAAGGAGTTGTGCAAGCGGCTGCGCACCGGCCGGCCGATCCGGAAGAACAAGCGCCACGGGGTCAAAGGTCAATGGCGGTCCAGATCATCGACGCCCGTCCGATCGAACAACGGCCGGCCACCGCCGAGAACCGCAGCGAGCTCGGACACCTCGAAGGCGACCTCGTGATCGGAGCGAACAACAGCCAAGTCGCCACACTGGTGGACCGCGAATCACGCTACCTCGTGATCGTGAAACTCTCCAGCCGTCACACCACGGTTGTCCTTCCCGAGTTGATCGAGACCTACGCCCGGCTGGATCCACGGCTATCCAGCACGCTGACGTGGGACCGGGGAATGGAACTGGCCGAGCACAAGCAGCTCACCGCCGTTACCGGCGTCGACGTGTTCTTCGCCGCGCCACGCAGCCCCTGGCAGCGCGGCACGAACGAGAACACCAACAAGCTGCTGCGCCAATACCTACCCAAGGGCACGAACCTCACGACGTTCACCCAGACCGATCTCGACGCGATCGCCACCAAGCTCAACACCAGACCCCGTAAATGCCTCGGCTTCCGCACCCCCGCAGAAGCCGTTGCCTTGACCGGTTGAATCTAAGGCGCGGCCTTCTTCGGCAGACGTCTCAGTAGCCGAACGCTGCGCGGTCATCGACGCGGAGAAGGCCCACTATCCGATCACCTAGATGTGCCGGTTACTCGGGGTGCCACGCTCGTCGTTTTATGCCTGGCGCCAACGGGTGGTCACTGAGACGACCACCCAGGCCCGCCGCCGCGAGCTGAGCACTCACATCGCCCGGGTGTTCACCGACGGGCGGGGAGCCTACGGCTGTCGCCGGGTCGCCGCCCAGCTTAACCGCGAAGGCCACGCGTGCAGTGTCGGACTTGTCGCCGACCTCATGCGCAAACTCGGGCTGGCCGGTTGCCAGCCGCGAGCCTACAAATGCACCGCCGTGCCCGGCGACGAGCGGTTGCATAGCCCGGATTTGATCGGCCGCGAGTTCACTGCGGATGCGCCGGGTCTGCGGTTGGTCGGCGACATCACCTACCTCAAAACCGATGAAGGGTGGCTGTATCTCGCGACCGTGATCGATCTGGCCACACGGATGGTCGTTGGGTGGCAGCTGGCCGACCATATGCGCACCAGCCTGGTCGTTGACGCCCTTGACATGGCGATCACCCACGCATACCTACGACCAGGAGCGGTGTTTCACTCCGACCGCGGCACGCAATACACCTCCGGAGAGTCTTCCCGTTTCTGCAAGGACAATCAGATCCGAACCAGTGTTGGACGTACCGGGGTCTGTTGGGACAACGCGGCTGCCGAGTCGTTCTTCGCCACCCTGAAAAACGCGATGTATCACCGAGAAATGTTCCCCACTCGGACTCACGCGCGTTTCGCCGTCGCCGACTACATCGAAGTCTTCTACAACCGGAAACGACTCCACAGCAGCCTCTGCTACCGCACCCCCGCGAGACACACCGAGACCACCTCACCGCGACCGCGGCCTGAGGAAACCCACCGAGGACCGTCCAAGATCCTTGACACACCTCACAAGTTCAGTACGACTGCATTGTTTCTCGGGGCGACCCATGCACTCCAAGGTGTCACGCATGACCCAGCCAGCTGACGCTGACCGACAAGTCGGCCCCCTGGCGTCGCTCGTAGCATCTTATCGAGCCTTAACAGGGCCGCTTTCCAAGGAGTCCCCCATCTCGGCCCGGCCCGGCGACGGGGCGAATTAGCAACTGGTGCGGGGACTATTGACGGGGTCAAGGCGGAGTCTTTGTCGGGCCGGTCGACGGGAGTCCCCTGACCACCTGACACGGGTTTCTGACGTTCGTGTCGGGCTCCCGATTTGATCGAAGCAAGGCGTCCTCCAAGTCCAAGATGGGACATCATGATTCGGTACAACCACTTCATCGACGGAAAGTCGACCGTTCCCTCCAGCGGTAGATGGTTCGACACGGATAATCCGTACCGTGGCAAGCCTTGGGCGTCCGTGGCCGAAGGCAACCTCGACGATGTCGATCACGCCGTCACAGCTGCCCAGAACGCACTGGAGAGTGAGCAGTGGGCGGGTATGACCGCGAGCGAGCGCGGCCTGCTCCTGTACCGGATCGCCGACGTGCTGGAGGGGCACGCGAGCCGGTTGGCCGAGCTCGAGACAAGAGACAACGGAAAGCTTGTCGCTGAGATGCGCGCCCAGACCGCGTATTTGCCGGCGTGGTACCGCTATTACGGGGGCTTGGCCGACAAGGTAGAAGGAACCGTGCCACCGATCGACAAGGCCGGGTTCTTCACCTACACCCGCCGAGAACCGGTCGGAGTCGTCGCAATCCTAACGCCCTGGAACTCGCCGCTCATGCTGCTGTCCTGGAAGCTGGCCCCGGCCCTTGCCGCAGGCTGCACAGTAGTAGCGAAACCCTCGGAGTTCACTTCCGCCTCGACGGTCCGGATGGCCGAGCTCTTCAGCGAAGCCGGACTCCCGAACGGCGTCTTCAACGTCGTCACCGGTCTCGGCCAGGACGTCGGTGAGCCACTTGTGAACCACCCCGGGATCAGCAAGGTCAGCTTCACGGGCTCAGAAGCCACTGGAAGCAAGATCGGCGAGGCTGCGGGCCGGGACTTCAAGCACGTTGCGCTCGAGCTCGGCGGGAAATCGCCGAACATCGTATTCGCCGACGCCGACCTCCCTTCCGCGGTGAACGGCGTCGTGGCCGGAATCTTCGCCGCGTCGGGGCAGACATGTATCGCCGGCTCCCGGCTCCTGGTGCAGGAAGAGATCCATGACAAGCTGCTGGCCGAGGTCGTCCAGCTCGCCTCCACCGCCCGCATGGGGGATCCGCTCGACGCCACCACCCAGGTTGGTCCGATCACGACGAGGCCCCAGTACGCGAAGGTGCTGCAATACATCGAGATCGCGCAGGGCGAAGGTGCACAGGTCGCGCTGGGTGGTGGGCCAGCCCTACGGCCGGAGTGTGGTGACGGCTGGTTTGTCGAACCGACCATTCTATCGGGAGTCGACAACCAGATGAGGATCGCCCAGGAAGAAGTCTTCGGTCCGGTACTTGCAGTCATCCCGTTCCGAGACGAGGAGGAAGCGATTCGCCTCGCGAACGACAGCCGCCACGGCCTCGGAGCGGGCGTCTGGACGCGGGACCTCGGCCGGGCGATCCGGGTGAGCCATCAGATCCGTTCCGGCACGGTATGGGTGAACACCTATCGCGCCCTCAGCTACCTCGCACCGTTCGGCGGCTTCAAGGCATCCGGTCTCGGCCGGGAGAACGGCATCGCGGCGATCAACGACTACCTGGAGACGAAGACCGTCTGGGTCAACACCGGCGCCCCCACCGCGAACCCATTCGTGATCCGCTAAGAATCCACCTCGCGGTATTTCTGTCAAGCGGGGCAGCAACATTCTTGACGCGAGGACTAAAGCACGAAGTTTCGAACGACTCGAGACTATCCAGCACGGCGCCGTCCTGGAATCGAGCCCGAAATGTTTGTCCGAAGTTGCGCACCCCCCTCGTAAGCGCCCATCCAAACCCTGGTTCCCTCACCCATAACGTCGACACTGGACTCAATTCCTGCGGTCGACTCGGCACCAGGAGCTTCACCCGTGTCCACACACCCGGCCGCACCAGCGCCGAGGCCCTACCGAGCCAAGTGGAAAAAGCTCAATGGCTGCCACTGACGGAGGGCAAGCCCGCAGTGATGCGCCTCGAGGGAACCCTCCCACCCGTTACGGTGGTACCTCACGACGACTTTCGACCGTGAAGAGTTCCGACCACGTGGCCAGGTTTGCGAGGCCCCAGCCGTGGCTGGGAATGCGAAGAAGCTGGCAATGACGGACCAGTCTGCAGACCCGTTCCTGCGTCGAGACATCAGTCACACTGGCCGATCCCCGGCCACGAAACCACGCGGTCGACCGTGTCTCCGAACCGACCGGAGGGCTGAGTGTCTCGGGTCGCATCCGTCCGGCCGGAACGCCCACTGCCACCGCCTGTTGACGCCCGGGCGGCATTTCGCCCCGGCAAGAAGGAAGTTCATCGTGCCCAACACTTCAGTTGAGGGCCAGGACACCTGGCCCTATCACGTCCGGAGGCACCGACTCGCGGCTGCGGGGCAGCATGGGGACGGTCGAGCTGATGTTCACCGCTCTGGCGTTCAACGCTCCACTGGCGGTCGTCGCGGGGTTCATCCCGGTGATCGCCGGATTCGAGAACGGTCTGGGCTCGCCCCTGCTCTTCCCCGCCATGGGTGTGCTGCTGCTCGTTTTCTCGGTGGGCCTCAACGCGATGGCCACACGCATGGAGAAGCCTGGCGCCTTCTACAGCTACATCGCGCGGGGCCTAGGACGCCCCGTAGGCCTGGCAGCTGGCTTCTTCGCGACGCTGACCTACCTCGGGCTCGGAGCCGGGACCTTCACGCTCATGGGAGTGGGCGCGGGTGACTTCGCGGGGACCGTGCTCGGCATCGAGGACTCGGGTCCGTGGTGGCTGTGGGCGCTCGTGGGATGGGCGGTCGTGGTCGCGCTGAGCTTGTTAAACGTCGAGGTATCGGCCAAGGTCCTGGGCGTCGCGATGCTGCTCGAGGTCGCGATCGTCGCGACGTGGAACCTGCGGATGTTCGGCGACGGCGGATCCGACGGCCGCGCGGTACCCATGTTCAGCCACGTCTTCGACGGATCGGTCACGCTCGGGATGCTGTTCGTGGCCATGTGCATGACGGGCTTCGAGTCGCTGCAGGTCTTCCGTGAGGAGACCGAGACCCGCAGCGGACCGTGCCACGCGCGACCTCCCTGTTCCTCGTCATCCTGTCGCTGATGTACGGCGTCACCACCTACGCCTACGTCGTCGGTCAGGGATTCGGCGGTGGCCTGGCCACCGGGGCGGCTGACCCGACCGGCACGGTCTTCGGCTCCATGCGGCAGTACGTCGGTAGCGTGGCCAGCGACGCGGCCAGCCTCCTGCTGCTCACCAGCGCCATCGCATGCACCCTGGCAGTCCAGCACATCGCTGCCCGGTACCTCTACTCGCTCGGCCGCGACCGCGTCGTATTCGCCGCACTGGGCCGGATCAACGAGAGCCACGGTAGCCCGGTGGTGGCGAGTCTCGTCAGCGGCGCCGGCATCCTGGCGATCCTTTTGACACCGGTGCTCGCGGACGCCGACCCCGTCAAGACCTACGCGGTCCTCCTCGGGCTCGGCGGCTACGGGATCCTGCTGCTGTGGGCCACGACCAGCGCGGCCATCATTGCGTTCTTCCGCCGCGTCCCGCCGACTGGCGTCGGTCGCTGGCCGTCCGTGGGCGCTCCGCTCCTCTCGGCTCTCGGGCTGGGGGCCGTACTTTGGCTCGCAACCGTCCACCTGGGCGACCTCGTCGGTGACGTCGGTCTCGCGCGGATGGTGCTGATCGGTGCGGGCGTCGTAGCGGCGGCAGGTGGCCTTCTCGCCGTGTGGTGGCGACGCAAGGATCCGACGATCTACGAGCTCATCGGTCGCCAGGGCGAATGACCGCAAGGGACGTGTCGGGTGGGGCGTGGTGGCTCACCGCTCCACGCGACACGACCGCATCCGGGCGCGACAGCGGGGGTCGCGTCTCCTCCCCAGCGAGAATGATGATCCGGCCGTCCGGAGAAGGGAGTCAGATGTCGTCCACCCGCCACACCGCGCTGTCCGGTGCAAACCATCCGGAAGCGGGAGCCTCCGGGCGGGGCGCCGGAGGCACAGAGTCCATCGAGGCGCAGAGTCCGCGCGAGTGGGCCGACGTCATCCGCGAGGTCTACGGCGGCCTCGACGTCATGGCCCGAACGCAGCAGCCATTCAAGGGCGTCCTGATCCGTCGATCGCTCGACCGGCTCCAGACCGTCGAGCTCCGGATCAGTCCGCAGTTCTATCAGCGGACGGCGTCGTTGGCCAAGCAACATCCGTCCGAGGACCTCTTCGTCACCATGATCGTCGAGGGCCAGGCGCTCGTGGTTCAGGACGGGCGGTCGTGCGAGCTAAACGCCGGGGACTTCGTCTTCGTCGAGGGCCAGCGTCCGTACTCCGTGATCTTGGGCAAGGCGTCGCGCTTGATCGACTTCGCATGGTCACAGCACGGCGTGGGCCTCTCCTGGAACGAGCGGCGGCAGGTGACGGCTCGGACCTTCAGCGCGAAGTCGCCAATCGGGCGGTGGCTGTCGCCCGCTCTGCTCGGCCTCCACGAGATGGAGGAGGGCGTGTCAGAGTTCGGTGCGGCCCGCCTTGCCGACGGCATCGCCTGCCTCCTGGTGACCGCGGCGCTCGAGCTCACCTCCCCGAACGGTCCCGCCGACCGGTGGCGGCAGCAGTACGACGAAATGGTCCGCTTCATCAAGCGCAACATCGACGATCCGGACCTGTCGGCGGACTCCCTCGTCGAGAACTTCTTCATGTCGGGACGGTCGGTGCACCGCATCTTCGCCAAGTTCGGCACCACCCCTGCGGCGATCATCAGGGACATGCGGCTGGAGGAGGCCCGCCGGATGATGCTCTCGCGCGCGTACCAGACCCAGTCCGTCAGCTTCATCGCAAGCCAGCTGGGCTTTTCCAGTTTGCAGGTGTTCAGCCGGGCGTTCAGGGCGAAATACGGCGTCGGCCCGAAGCGCTACCGGCTCGAGCACCAGTAAGACCCCCGACTCCAGGACTCCCTCTAGAGCTCGCGTGAGGCCGCGTCGTCGCGGACCGGGCCGTCCAGGCCTCTCGTGAAATGCAGAAGACGTCGACGTTCACGAACCCTCGGCCCGAGGCCGCGTCCGCGGACGCCGACGCGCTGCGGACGGTGCCGCAGCGGCAGCCCGTCAGGTGATCTGTCGCAGGATGAGTCCGGTGTCGTATCCCATCGTCTCGTGGCGCATCTTGGTGTTGTCCTCGTTCAGCTGCATGACGACGACCGCGGGGTAGGAGATCCGACGTCCCGTCAGTGCGACTCCCAGCAGCTCGCCGGTGTGGTCACCTGAGATCCGGAGCAGCATGGTCGTGGCGTTCTGCGAGTCGAAGATCCCCTCGATGTCGATTCGCATGTTCGTCAGCGAGCCGAAGTACGCCGTGCAGTACTCCCGCATCTGGGCCTGCCCCTTGACGGTCTCCGTCGTGGTGAGGTCGGCGAGCTCGACGTCCTCGGTGAAGAGCGCGCAGATCTGGTCGACCAGCTGCTCCAGGCCCTCCTCGGTCGTGCAGTCGGCTGCGTTGATCAGCTCGAGCTCTCGCAGCAGGGGGCCACTCGGTTTGTTCATGTCAGCTCCTTATCGTCGGCAGGTCACCACCCAAAGACATGCGACGGGTGGCCCACTGATTCGGCCGAGCCTGCCCACGCGTCGTGGTCGACCATCCGTGCGGGGAGCGTAGGTTCGCCGATGCTCCGCGGCTTGATGCCCAGAGCCAGCCTGTAGGCATTCCTCGACAGGCAGCGGTGTCTGCGGCGCCGCCGACGTAGGGCGTCCGCAAAGAGACAGAAACAGTCGTGTGCCTGGCGACCAACGACAAGTCGGGGCGGTCGTGCCGACCTACCGTTTCGGCACTCGATCCGTGGATGCCCGGTCTTCACGAACTGCCCTCGGATCCGCACACGACGAGGAGTGATATGACATGACGGATCTGGACAAGACGTACGACGTCGCGGTGATCGGTGGGGGTCTGGCAGGCGTTTCCGCGGCTCGAGATCTCCGCGACCGCGGACACTCGGTGGTGTTGCTCGAGGGCTCCGACCGTCTCGGCGGGCGCATCTTCGCCCGTCCGTTCAAGGGGCTGCCCGACGTCTCGGTCGACTTCGGTGGCACGTGGGTCAACACCTCGATGCAGCCGCTGATCCGGAACGAGATCAGTCGCTACGGCATCGCCCTGAAAGAGGACTCGGACCCGGGGTGCTCGGCGTTCCACACCGGTGGGGTCCTGCGATCGGTGCCGATTCCAGCGCGGGAGATCCCAGACCTCCAGCGGGCCCTGACCCGCCTGCGCGACGCCTCTCTACGGTTCACCCCGGGACACGCGGTCACCAGCGTGCCGGTCCGCGACCTCGACATCTCTGTTGACGATTTCTTCGCACCCCTCGACCTGCCCGCTGCCACCCGGGATCTTCTCGACGCCATGGTCGTCGTCTACGGAGGATGGAATCCCGGAGCGCTCTCGGTCTTCAGCTTCCTCTCTCAGGTCGCCGCCCTGGGGAACGAACCGGACGCGTTCTACGGTGCCCTCACCGAACGTTTCGTGGGCGGACTCCACGTGTTGCTGGAGGCGATGGTCGCCGACTCTGGAGTCGAGGTGTTGTTCCGGCACCGAGCGGTCGCGGTCGAGCGGGGCACGACGGGCCTGACGGTGCGTGCGGACAACGGCGTGGCGCTGGATGCCCGCGAGTGCATCGTGGCGGTCCCGTCGAACGTGATCAGGCACATCGACTTCATGCCCTCCTTGAGCCTGGGGAAGGTGAAGATGGTGGCGGAGAACCACATGAGTCGAGCGATCAAGTGCGCGATCAGGGTGCGCAACCTGGCTCCCCGACCGTTCGCGATGGGCAGCCGCGGCTTCCACATGATCTGCTCAGGCAAGGAGCTGGGCGACGGCACCGAGATCGTGTATGGCTTCTCCAGCGAATACCACATGGACTTCGACCCGCGAGACCGCGAACGGGTCCAGGACTGGGTCCGCGAGTACTTCCCATCCGCGGAGGTCGTGGAGGTCGACTTCCACGATTTCGGCGCCGACCCGCTGTTAGACGGCACCTATCGAATCGACCGTCCGGGTGAGGCGTTCGAGTTCCTCACGGTGATGAACGAGCCGGAAGACCGCATCGTCTTTGCCGGGACGGACGTCGACGACTCGGTCTGGCGCACCTGGATGGAGGGCGCGCTCAGTAGTTCGCGCAAGGCCGTTGGAGTCGTGACCGAGAATCTGCACCGCCACACCGCCTGATCTCAGACGCCGGCCATGTTCTGGAAGAGCTCGGCGGTCAGCAAAACCTGCGCCGGCTCGCCAGACCAGGCGCAGCGGTCAGATCAGCGGGTCCGACCGGATGCCGGTTGGACAAAGCAAACGAGGCCCTGTCCGGCGTTCCCGCTGGCCGGGGCGGTCAAGTCCCTCGGCGTGGTGTACGACGGTGATCCGTCGTTGATGCCGGCTATGTGCTGATAGCGCCGGCAGTTGGGGTGTCCTCTTCCGGGTTGTTGGTAGTGATCAGGGTGAGCCTGCTCTTGGCCAGAACGTCCAGTCCGATGTAGCTGCGCCCGTCGGCCTTTTCGCCGTTCTGCTCGGCCAAGACAGCTCCGACCAATCGGATGAGCGAGCCTCGGTCAGGGAAGATCCCGACCACTTCGGTACGTCGGCGGTTCTCGCGGTTGAGACGTTCGAATCACTGAACTCCCGCTACCGCCGCGCTGTGCGGGCACGCGGACACTTCCCCACGTAACTAATAAACAGGCCGCCATGAAGTGCCCGTAAGATGCTCGTCGTCGGTTGCGAGTGCCCCTTTTTGAGGGTGTGATCGCGGATTCGTTCGGCGTGGGCGGACCACGAAAAGCGGGGCTTCCCAAGGGAAGCCCCGCTTTTTTCGGCGAGGAACGTGGCGGCGAGCATGGATAGAGTGATGTGGCGGTACCAGGCGTCGTATTTGCGAACTTGGTAGTGGTCCAAGCCGGTCTCGTTCTTGGCGAACTGGAAGGTTTCCTCGACGCCCCAACGGGATCCGGCGATCCGAACGAGTTCAGCGACCGGTACCGGTGTGCTGGTGTGGCAGATGTAGTAGGCCAGCTCGCTGGGTTTGCTGATCGAGCGACGCACCAGCAGCATGTGCTCGCTGGCGCCGGAAATCGATCAACAACCAGCCATAGAGCCGATGCCCCTTGCTGCCTTCACCGGCCGAGAGGCGTTGCCAGCCCTGACAAGGAGCGGTCCGGGCGAGTTCGTCGGCGCGTACCCGCCCGGACGGGATGTCGAACCGTTGATCGCATGACCCGGCCATGATGTAGTTCAGACCCACCTCGGCCAGCCAGACCCGTAGACCGGGGTTGTCCCCGTACGCCTCGTCCGCGGTGAACCAGCCGATGTCGGCGCCGGAGTCCAGCAGGCGTTGCAGCATGCGCTGCGCCAGTTGGGTTTGGTCGCGAACTCGACGCCATCGTCGATCCCGGCCTCGGCGCAACGCTGGCGGTCACCGGTCCACGACGCGGGCAGATACAGCTCCCGGTCGATCAACGCCCGGCCCTGGGCCGAAACATAGGTCAAAAACACACCGAACTGACAGTTCTCGACCCTGCCCGCGGTTTCGGAATACTGACGTTGCACACCGGCGATTTGCCGCCATTCTTCAGAAAACCCGTCTCATCGGCCACCACCACACCACTGGTATCAGCAAGATGGCCGAGAACGTAGGCGCGCAGATCATCACGGACCTCATCGGCGTCCCACCGGTAGAAGTTGAGCAACCGCTGCATACCATCCGGGGACAGCTCCCCGGCCTGCTCGGCCAACGTCCACGCGTTCTTGCGCTCAGCACCCGAGAGCAGCCCCAGCACATACCACCGGGCCCGGCGACGCGAGTCCGCCTGCGCGAAACGCCCCGCGACCAGCGCGAACATCTCATCAAACCCCGCCTTTCACCGCCCGCGACGATCACCGACTACCCTTGGCGACGCGGCCACCGCGTCTTCTTCGAGTTCCAACACACCTTGAAGTTGATCACGCGGTGGGCCGCACCCATGATCACACCTCACCAGTCAAGATCTCACTGTGCGGCTGCCGTACTAGACCCGATCAGGACGACGCCGCAGATTCGTCGCTACGCACGCTGATCCACACCGACCGGATCGTCATCCCGGGCCCACCCGCGGGGTGGGCCTGTGGTGGAGCGGCAAGCACCGCCATCACGATGGGAACATTCAGGTTGTCTCCGCTCCAGGCGGATGGCCACTGTGGATCTCCGATGTGCGGCCCGGCCGCGAGCACAACAAGAGTGCCACCCGCGCCGACCCCGAACTGCTCGCGCGGATCGTGCCGCAGCCCTAGCCGACCTCGGCTATGAAGGCGAACCCGACACCTTCACGCCCCTTTTCAAGAAGCCAAAAGACGGTCAAATCACCATCGACGAGCAGTCCCACAACGCCCTCCACAGCGCCCTCCCCTACCTCGGCGAGTACGCCAACTCCTCACTCAAAACCACCTACAAGACCCTCCACCGCTACCGCGGCCACCCCTGCCACCTCCGCGACATCGTCGCCACGCTGTCCTACGCACGCTAATCGCACATGGGGCAATACTGCAGAACAAGGCGTGGTATCACCGAGTACAGCTCGTATCGCATTTGACCAGGTCCCAAAGCTCCTCTTATCGGCCCTGTGATTGCGCGACCCTCGTGTGAGCGCCACGGTCTCATAGATCGCGGCATCGACCCGGCTTTCACCCGTCACATGCGACAGCTTCCGACACGCCGGACCGCGCGGCGTGGGAACGCTCACCGCGTAGCGACCAGCAGTGGCACAAAACGCCCGCATGTCTGGCGTCGCGCAGCAAGTTGGAGTGCAGTCCACAGACCTAATATGCCGTGTATCACCAACCGATCCGCGAGACGGCAACGCTCACGGCAGAAGGAAAGGGAACGTGTGATGACGGCTCTCGACTCCGAAGTGAGTACCGCTGAAGCCAACGCAGGAGACGCTGCACGCGCCTGGCTTTCGGCATTCGAGGATGCTCTCGTCGCCGGCTCCGAGCAGGACTTGCAGGAACTGTTCGAGACCTCGGCTGGGTGGCGCGATCTGTTGGCTTTCACCTGGAATCTACGTCAGGCGCACGACAACCAGGCCATCGCGGAGTTGCTTAGCGCGGTGGTTGACGACATCCGGCCGACCGGGTTTCAGGTCGACGGCGAGCGTCCTGGCCCCGCGATCATCAGCGAAGTTGGGACACCAGCCACTGTGGAGGTGTTCTTCCGCTTCTCGACTGCTGCCGGTGAGGCAGACGGCTACGCGGTGCTCACTCTCGATGGCGTCGACAACACCGCGCGAGCCCGCACCCTCTTCACTCGCTTGGTGTCGCTCCACGAGGCACCCCCTGTGTGGCCGCCGCTCGGGCGATTCGATGTCGAGCATCCCACCACTCGTTGGCGCGAGCACCGCAAGGAGCGCTGCGAGTTCGCTGAGCGCAGCCCTGAGGTCCTGATCATCGGTGCGGGACAGTTTGGGCTGATGACAGCTGCCAACCTCGGCCGCCTCGGGGTCGATACTCTCATTGTGGACAAACAGCCCGCGGTTGGCGATGCCTGGCGGTCCCGGTACGAATCGCTCATGCTGCACCAGCCGCACAACATGCTGCACTTCTCGCTGATGCCCTACCCCGATGCATTCCCCGAATACCTGCCTAAGGACAAGATGGCCGACTGGTTCGAGACCTACGCCTCGTGCTTCGACCTGAACATCTGGACCAGCACCGAGTTCGTGGGTGGTACCTACGACGAGCCCAAGGGGGAGTGGACAGTCTCCCTGCATCGAGAAGACGGCACGGTGAGCACGCTGCATCCAAAGCACGTAATGATGGCCACCGGCGGTAGTGACATTCCGAACGTCCCAGAGATCGAAGGGATGGATACCTTCCGAGGCGAAAAGATCCACTCGTCGCGGTTCGTTGACGGCCGCGAATACAAGAACAAGAATGTCCTCATCATCGGATCGGGGACATCGGCTCACGACTTCGCGCACGACATCGTCCGTAACGGCGGTCAGGCGACGCTGGTTCAGCGTGGGCCGCTCATCGTCGTAGACCTGCCTACCGCTGAAGTGCTGTACGGGGACTACCGCAACCGCGAGATTCCGGTTGACCTCACTGACATCCGGTTCCAAGCCGGCTTCGTCTATCATCAGATGCGCGAGGCCTTCATCGGCTACCAGAAGTTTGCGAACGAGGCAGATAGTGACCTCCACACACAGCTCAGGAATGCTGGCCTTGAGGTATGGGCGGGTCGAGACGACACCGGATTCTACTACCACTACCTGAGCAACTCGAAGGGCGGCTACTACCTCAACGTCGGGGCCTCAAATGCGATTGCCAGCGGCGACATCAAGGTCCTCAAATACGACGACCTTGCAAAGTTCGACGCCGAGGGCATTGTTCTTGAAGACGGAAACCACCAGGCGTTTGACGCAGTGGTGTTCGCAACGGCGTACAGACCCCTTGCTGAAGGAGTGAGGAGGCTCTTCGGAGACGAGGTCGCCGACAAGCTCGGTCCGATCTGGGGATTCGGCAACGACGGTGAGCTCAATAACATCCTCAAGCCCACCGTCCAGCCAGGACTCTGGATCCTCGAGGGATCTCTGCCCATGGCGCGCTGGCATTCGCCCCTGATGGCCCTGATCGTGAAGGCCGAACTCGACGGCATCGTCCCCGAGTCGTTCAAGGCGCAAGGACACCCAAGCCGCACCCCCAGTGTGCCGGTCCCGGCACTCGCTTCAGCCTTCGGAACAACGCCGGACGCGTGACGGTGACGCAGGACGTCCAGAGCCGTAGCTCGGCGCCCCTCCCGCAGCCTAGCCGCTGAAATCATTACACAAACAGGAGGTTCGATGTCAGATCGCGCGCATTGCGATTTCGTCGCCGTCGGAGCCGTGCCAGGCTCCAAGCCCAACATGAACGGAGGAACAGCATGAGCGAGCGGGTAGTGCTCATCACCGGCGCTGCGCGTGGCCAGGGGCGCTCCCACGCACTGCGCTTCGCCGAAGATGGGGCAGACCTCCTGCTGGTCGACCGGTGTGCCGACGCGCCAGAGATCCCTTTCGCTATGGGGTCCTCCGACGAGCTGAAGCAAACCGCGAAGGAGGCCCGCGCTCTCGGTGCTCAGGTGCTGACAAAGGAGGTGAACGTGCGCGATGGTGCCGCGCTGACGAAGTTCGTGGAGACTGCGAGTCGTAAACTCGGTGGGCTCGATGTGGTTATCGCGAACGCTGGGACTTACTCGTTCGGGCCACTTAGCAGCCTTGAGATCGACGACGCGCGCTGGGAAGAGGTCGTGGGAACGAACCTCACGGGCGTCTTCAACACGATCCGCGCGGCGGCACCGATCATGATCGAAGCGGGTCGAGGGGGAGCCATCATCATCACCAGTTCGACCGCGGCTCGTCGTGGCTTGCGTTCGATGGCGGATTACACGGCCAGCAAACATGGAGTCGTGGGTTTGACGCGCACTTTTGCCAACGAACTGGCGTCGCACTCAATCCGTGTCAACTCAGTCGCTCCCACGGGCGTAGCCACGCACATGATCCAGAATCCCGCGATCGACAAGTGGTTCGCGGACAACCCGGAAATGCTTGAAAATGAAACTGGAAACATGCTCCCGGTCGACCTGATCGAAGCCTCGGACATCACTAACGCTGTCGTGTGGCTCGCTTCCGATGCAGCGCGGTACATCACCGGAGTTGACCTGCCCGTCGACGCCGGATTCCGAGAGCTCACTTGAGTCATGCCTATCAACAGAAGGAGTGAACAATGGCAAAACTTGACGGCAAGGTGGCATTCGTCACGGGGGTTGCCCGTGGCCAGGGACGTTCGCATGCACTGACTCTCGCTAGAGAAGGTGCCGCGATCATCGGCATCGACATCTGCCAGCAGATCGACACAGTTCCTTATGCTATGTCGACCCCGAACGATCTTGAGGAAACGGTTCGGCTCGTCGAAGAGGCTGGCGGCAAGATCCACGTCCAGCAAGCGGACATCCGCGATCTGGATGCGGTGAAAGGTGCAGTTGACGGTGGAATGGACCTCTTCGGACGCTTGGATGTTGTTGTCGCCAACGCAGCCACTATTAACGGGCTCGGACCTCTCTGGGAGATCCCCGAGCAGGAGTTCCGTGACCAATGGGAGGTGAACGTCGGCGGCGCCTGGCACACGATCAAGGCCACCGTTCCAACGCTGTTGGAGCAAGGCGAGGGCGGGTCGATCATCCTCACCGCATCCATGGTCGGCCTGGCATCAGAGACCAACATCGGGCACTACTCAGCGTCGAAGTATGGCGTGATCGGGTTGATGAAAAACCTGTCAGTCGAGCTCGCACCGCACTCGGTGCGGGTCAACACTGTCTGCCCAACCGCCGTGAACACACCAATGATCATGCACGAGGAGTTCTACTCCCTATTCAGCGGGGGCACAGGCAATCGGCTCGAGGACGCCCTCCCCGCTATGCAGGGATTGAACGCGCTTCCTGTGCCGTTCTTGGAGCCAAGCGATGTCAGCAAGACGGTCTTGTACCTGGCCTGCGACGACAGCCGATACGTCACTGGCACAAATGCTGTCGTTGACGCCGGAGCGCTGCTTCCCTTCAAGATTCCCCATCCCGCCACAACCTGAGGGCGGAGGCGCCCGTGGTTAGGGATGTCGCTATGGCCCCCTCGGACGGGGGTACATGAAGAACTGCTTCACGAGTGGCAGGGACACCGATGCAAGGTCCACAGGCGTGCAGGAGTCGTGAAGGCTTCGAAACGGTGCTGTGCAATCCGGACGGTGAGTTTACGAGCGCGGTCTGCTGCACCGATAGGTGACACCTGATCTGTGGTGCCATTGGAAGGATGTTGCGCCGAAGTCGTGGCTCAACCTCACAGCATCGAATTCTGTCAAACGGTGGTAACATTCGTAGCGCGCCGAGTAAAATAGGACGACTTAAATTTCCTGACACTTGCCTAACACGGCGCGGTCCCAGGTCTTGAGCCTATGGCCAATCGCTGTCTCATTTAGCCGCCGTCGGTGATCACGCTCGCACCAGTTTCGTTCATACGTGGTTTCCGCTCTTTGGAATATCGACCGGAAGTTGAGGTTTGAAGTTGCACACCCTTGTCGTAGTCGCCCACCCCGACCCCGATTCCCTTACCCAGCACGTGGCCAGGAAGCTCGTTCACGCGGCCAACTCTGCAAGCGCTGGGCACACTGCCGAACTTGGAGATCTCGTCGCCGAGGGATTCGACCCCAGGTTCACCAACCAGGATCGAGCGGCCTATTTGGCTTCCGCCAACTATCCGCCTGATGTTGTCGTCGAGCAAACGCGCATCGAGCGCGCACAGCACTTGGTGCTGGTTTTCCCCGTGTGGTGGTGGAGCATGCCAGCCTTGCTCAAGGGCTGGATCGATCGCGTATTTTCGAACGGGTGGGCCTTCGGTCACGCTGTGGGTCCCGATGATGCCGATGTCGAAGATTCAGGCGGACTTGAAGGGCTCACCATCCATCTGGTACCAATCGCCTCGGGCAATGAGGCTGGGTATGACCGTCACGGATACGACTCCGCTCTACGAACGCAGCTCGAACACGGTCTAAGTGACTACTGCGGCGCAAGGCGTGGCATCGCGGAGTACATCTGGCGTTCGGAGACCACGCCGGCGGACGAACTCAGGTCTCGCATTGAAGAGATCGCAGGTCTCCTCAATGCCGCCGTAGGCGAGCGACAGACCGAGGCCGACTCGTCCGTGCTGGCTGAGCGCTGAACTAGCGGCTCCGACCTAGGTCCTGTCCTGGCATCTTCTGGTACCTCGCGGGGGGCGTGGCTCGCCGCGAGGCACAGCTAACCGATATTAGATGCAGCATGAGTGCCCTCCCAGGGTGACTGTTCAAGATTTAATTTGGCTTCAGATCCTCTTTCTAGCGCTAGGGCACCTCAATCAGCTTGTCTCCTGTAGGGAGCGGTCGCCTCAGGATTAGGAAACCATCCGCCAGTAATGGTTTGACGAAAGGAATTGACGCGATGATTGATCCACTTCGTGAGCCTGTTCGTGAGTACGCCGTAGACCCCTGCCGACTGCTGGAAGGAAAACCGCGAGCATCCGCCGCAGTGCTCTGGGGCGACCCCGAAGAACATGCGTGGGGTGGCATTTGGGAGCTGACCGAAGGTACGATCGACGATGTGGAGGCGGATGAGATTGTGCACGTCGTTTGCGGGCACGCAACTGTATCTTTCTCCGACGGAGAGACGGTCGAGTTGCAGGCCGGCGATCTTTTCGTGCTATCCCCAGGGCAGAAGTCGCGGTGGCAAGTCCACAAGCGGTTTCGCGCAGTTTTCGCCGCGCGTCGCTGACGGGTAGACAGGTCACGATTAATGCGGCAAGTACCCTTGCTCACGAAGCAAATACCTCTGTCCTACCCTGCTGGCGGCCAAAGGCAGCCGGTCACTCGCATGTGATCGTGGACGGCGCGCTGATCCACACCGACCGGATCGTCATCCCGGGCCCACCCGCGGGGTGGGCCTGTGGTGGAGCGGCAAGCACCGCCATCACGATGGGAACATTCAGGTTGTCTCCGCTCCAGGCGGATGGCCACTGTGGATCTCCGATGTGCGGCCCGGCCGCGAGCACAACAAGAGTGCCACCCGCGCCGACCCCGAACTGCTCGCGCGGATCGTGCCGCAGCCCTAGCCGACCTCGGCTACGAAGGCGAACCCGACACCTTCACGCCCCTTTTCAAGAAGCCAAAAGACGGTCAAATCACCATCGACGAGCAGTCCCACAACGCCCTCCACAGCGCCCTCCCCTACCTCGGCGAGTACGCCAACTCCTCACTCAAAACCACCTACAAGACCCTCCACCGCTACCGCGGCCACCCCTGCCACCTCCGCGACATCGTCGCCACGCTGTCCTACGCACGCTAATCGCACATGG
>NZ_SMLA01000089.1:0-11611 GCF_004349225.1 Saccharopolyspora karakumensis | reverse complement strand
CCTCCTCCACCGCGCGCTCGTTGATCTCATCCAACACGGCATCCGCCGACTCGCGGTCCAACGTGTGATCCGCAGCAGACAGCTTCCGTTCGGAATACGTGTCGGGCACCTGCTTAACCAGAACGACAACGTTCACGAGCCCTCCATCCCTCGTCGTCTTCGCGCCATCACAATAGTAGGACTTCCTACTATTTTACTACCGACGAGGTCGGTCGGACGCAGAGCCAGCCTGTGCAGAGAAACACACGCCCCTCTTCAGACACCGCGACCTGCTAAGACGAGGCTGGCGGGGCGGGCACTGCCCACCCCGCCCCGCCAGACCTTCCCGAGTCCGCCAAACTCGGCCGCCCGCTCCGTGCACGCTCCGACCACGCAGGACCAGAACGGAGCGTTCGAGCACGGCCGGGCGCTCAACCGTCGACGACGAGAAACTCTCGCCGCCGACGCTGAGGCTGTTGGTTTTGCGTGCCCGTCACGTGATCGTCAGAAACCTCACGCAGAAAGGCGGACGTTGACCTGCTTGGTGTGGGTGAATCCCTCGAGCATGCCCTCGAGGGAGACCTCACGTCCCATACCGCTCTGCTTCACGCCGCCGTAGGACTGGCCGATGACTTGGCCGCCACCCTGGTTGACTTGCACCCAGCCGGCTTCGATTCGATGGGCCGTGGTCAGCGCTCGGTTCAGATCGCTGCTCCACACGAAGGCCGCCAGCCCGTAGTTGGTGTCATTGGCCAAACGAATCGCCTCGTCCACGTCGCGCCAAGGAGTGACGACCAGGACGGGCCCGAAGATCTCCTCGCGGGCGATCCTCCAGTTCGGTTCAACCGCGTCGAACACGGTGGGCACGTGGTAGTAGCCCTCGGAGAGCGGCCCGTCCGATGGCGGCAGCCCACCGAGCGCGAGTTTGACCCCCGGCTGCGAACATCCGTCGGCGATGTAGTCGCGGACACCGCAGAACTGGGTCTCGTTGATGATCGCGCCCATGTCCGAGGCCTCATCCAACGGGTCACCGACAACGAGGTCACCCAACTTCTTGACCAGGCCGTCCATCACCTCGTCGTGCACGTCGGCGTGCACCAGCAGCCGCGAGCCCGAGGTGCAACTCTGCCCCTGGCGGTGGAAACGCGTTGCCAGCAGAAGCCCATCGATGAGGTCGTCGTCGACGGCGTCGGGGAAGACGATGGCGGGGTTCTTCCCACCGAGCTCGAGCGACGTCGGTGCGAGCCGATGTCCGGCTTGCTGTGCCACGAGGCGGCCGACCTCGGTGGAGCCGGTGAACGACACCTTGTCCACATCAGCGTGTTCCACCAGCGCGTTACCGCACACCCGCCCGCGCCCCGTCAGCATGTTCAGCACGCCGGGCGGCAGATGTTCCTGGCAAATCTCTGCGAGCAGGAGCAACGACAGCGGCGCGTCCTCGGCGGGTTTGGCCACCATGGTGTTGCCCGCCACCAATGCCGCCGGGATCTTGAACCCTGCGATCATGAGCGGCGAGTTCCATGGCAGGATCGCAGCCACGACGCCGAGCGGCTCTCGCCGCGTGTACTGCAATTGCCCCTCACCCGCGGGCAGCACGGTGCCCTTGACCTCGCCTGCGACACCGGCGAAGTATCGGAACAGGTCGACCAGCGTGGCGACCTCCGGCCTGGCTTGGGTCCGCAACGCGTTGCCGGTGTCCAACGCGGTCAGCCGTGCCAGTTCCTCGGCACGCGCCTCGATGTCGTCGGCAATGCGCGCCAACGCCCGCGAACGAACCTTGAAGTGCTCGGCAGCCCATGCGGGCTGAGCCCTCCGCGCCGCTGCCACTGCACGATCGACGTCGTTCGCGCCCGAGGCAGGCACACGAGCGATGACCTCGCCCCGCCGCGCTGGGGTGGTCACCTCGGACTCCCCGCCCTCCTGCGCCTCGACCCACTGCCCGTCCAGCAGCATCGGGTAGAGCTGCGAACGGACGTCCGCCACACCGTCGATGAGGTCCGCCGACCGTGTTCCCACCGTGTTGCCCATTTCCGTGCCTGCCTCCTCGCGTGGCCACCTGTACTCGCCGATGGCTCGGCCACGTCTCTTCCAGCGGGTCTGTCACTTCTTCGAATTGCTGCGGATGACTGCTGTCATCGGAGGTGGAATGCAGTCCAGAACCGGCTGGTTTCTGCAATATCTGCTCTCATCGATCGTAGGGCCGCTGTCGCTGCGCACAATCGCCAACAACGCAGAGCGGATGTGCGGGACTGCACAGCATGAAGTGTGCAGCCCCGCACATCGTCTGTGCCGAGTTGTCCGTTGCCAGAGGTCTGGCCCGATGCGGATACTGCCCGAAAAGCAGGCACGAACCGGTCTGCTCCCGCACCGGTCGCGACAAGGCGCTGCTTGTTCTTCCGTGCCTGGCATTTTCAGATACGCGCGAGGCCTCGCACCTGGCGAGCGCTGGAATTTTCGCTCGATTCGAACAGGAGCTAGATGTGACTACCAGAGGCCCGTTGGCAGACGCCTTGGTTCTCGACCTGTCCCGCGCCTTGGCCGGCCCGCACGCCGCCATGATGCTCGGTGACCTCGGCGCCAGAGTCATCAAGGTCGAGTCACCCGATCGCGGGGACGAATCGCGATCCTGGGGGCCGCCTTTCGTCGGCGACGATTCAACCGATGCCACCTACTACCTGTCGTGCAACCGCAACAAGGAATCGGTCCAGCTCGACCTCAAGAGCACTTCGGGGCAGGAGTCATTGCGCGAGCTGATCCGCCGCGCTGACGTGCTGATCGAGAACTTCCGACCGGGCGTGCTCGACCGCTTGGGCTTTCCACCCGCAGTGCTGGAAGAGCTCAACCCTCGTCTCGTGATGCTGTCCGTCTCGGGCTTCGGCCACGATGGACCGGATTCCCAGCGCCCTGGATACGACCTGATCGCGCAAGGCGAGTCCGGTTTGATGAGCCTCACCGGCCCCGATCCCGACCATCCGACGCGCGTCGGCGTGCCCATCGGTGACCTGCTGGCGGGGATCTACGGCGCGTTCGGCGTGGTATCCGCCTTGCACGACCGCACTCGTACGGGACGGGGTTCTGTCGTGCGCACGTCGCTGCTGGCCGCTCTGGTCGGGGCGCATGCGTTCCACGGAACCGCGTGGACGGCAGCCGGCAAGGTCGGCTCGGGTTCGGGAAACCACCACCCGCAGATCGCGCCCTACGGCACCTTCCGCTGTGCTGATGGGATCGTGCAAGTCGCCGTGGGCAGCGAGGGCCAGTGGCACAAATTCGCCGCTCTTCTCGGGCTCGACGCCGATGATGAGCGATTCGCCACCAACTCGCTGCGCCTCGCCAATCGGAGCGAACTCATCGCAGCGGTGGAAGACGTGCTGCTCACCCGTCCCCGGGAGTTCTGGCTCACCAGCTGCAACGAGGCGGGAGTGCCGGCTGGCGCGGTTCGCACCATCGACGAGGTCTACGAGTGGAAGCAGACCCGCAGCCAGGGATTGGTGCTCGAGGTCGACCACCCCGTCGTCGGCAAGATCGAGCTGCCTGGTCCGCCGCTGCGCTTCGAAAACTTCGAGGGGCAGCGCCTCGGACGGACCGAGCACACCGCACCGCCCACGCTCGGGCAGCACACGTCGGCCGTGGCCGAATGGCTGGAAGGGAGGTGAGCCACCCAGTGAGCGCAACTCAACGCCCTGCACGCCGAATCGTGCTGATCGGTCCACCCGGAGCAGGCAAGGGCACACAGGCGAAATCCATCTCCGCCAAACTCGGCGTACCGCACATCGCCACCGGCGACATCTTCCGGAACAACATCGCCCGCAGCACGCCTCTCGGCATCGAGTCGAAGTCCTACCTGGACAGGGGTGAGCTCGTCCCGGACCACGTCACCACCGGCATGGTGCGTCAACGTCTGGCGGAGGACGACGCCGCGGCTGGTTTCCTCCTGGACGGCTTTCCGAGAACCCTTTCCCAAGCGGAATTCCTGGCCGAGTCTCTCGGCGAGTCGGGCACACCGCTGGACGTGGTGCTGGAGATGAGCGTCGAGAGGGGCCAGGTACTGCTCCGACTGGCCGGTCGACGCACCTGCACCAGTTGCGGCAGTAGTTGGCACGTCCGATTCAATCCCCCAATCGTGCACGGGATCTGCGACCACTGCTCTAGTCCACTGGAGCGGCGGGCAGACGATGCGGAGGACGCGATCAACCGTCGGCAGGACCTCTACGCGCACGAGACCGCCCCGCTGCTGGGGTTCTACCGAAGGCAGGGCGTGCTCACGACGATCGAAGCGAGTGGCGCCGTTGAGGCGGTAACCGAGCGGGTGTTGTCAATCTTAACCGCGTGACCCGCGCGAAAGGGGCGGTTCACCTCTTAACTCTGAGGTGAACCGCCCCTTCTTATTTCACCGATCGGTGAACGAGGGCGCACGCTTGTCGACGAAGGCGGCCATGCCTTCTTTCTGGTCATCAGTGGCGAAGGTGGCGTGGAAGACGCGTCGTTCGAACCGCACTCCCTCGGCCAGCGTCGTCTCGTGTGCCCGGTTGACGCTCTCCTTGACCATCATCGCTACCGGGGTGGACATGCTGGCAATCTCCGAAGCGGTATCCAACGCTTCCTCGGTGAGCCGGTCAACTGGAACGACTCGGGCCACGAGGCCGCTGCTCTCTGCCTCGGTGGCATCCATCATCCGCCCGGTCAGACACATTTCCATGGCTTTGGCCTTGCCTACTGCCCGCGTGAGCCGCTGCGTGCCGCCAATGCCCGGGATCACACCGAGTTTGATCTCCGGTTGCCCGAACTTCGCGTTGTCCGCCGCGATGATCAGATCGCAAAGCATGGCCAGTTCGCACCCACCGCCGAGGGCGTAGCCGGAGACCGCGGCGATCATCGGCTTGCGCACCGCGGTCAACCGGTCCCAGGCTGCGAACCAGTCGCTGGCGTAGGCGTCCATGTAGGACAGCGGCTGCATCTCCTTGATGTCGGCGCCGGCGGCGAACGCTTTCTGGGATCCGATCAGCACGATGCATCCGATCTGACCGTCCTGATCGAGCTCGGACACCGCCGCCGTGACCTCGCCCATGAGCTGGGTGTTGAGCGCGTTGAGCGCCTCGGGCCGACTCAGCGTCACCACACCGACCGCTCCGCGATGCTCCACCTCGATCGTCGAGTAGCGGGTCACGCCCTCGCCTCCTTCTCGATGGACTCCCGGACAGCGTTGATGATCCCTGAGAAGTCGCGGTCGGCCCCGCCCTGCTGGCTGTAGTGGACGTACAGCTCGTGGGCGTGCTTCCCGAGCTCTGTCACCACCCCTGCACCGTCTGCGGCGCGTTGCGACAGCCCGAGATCCTTGACCATGAGTGCCGTGGCGAACCCGGGGTCGAAGTCGCTGTTCGCCGGGCTAGTAGTCACCGGGCCTGGCACGGGGCAGTTGGTGTTGAGAGCCCAGCACTGGCCGGTGGCCGTCGAGACCACGTTGAACAGCGCCTCGTGGGACACACCCAGCGCCTCTCCGAGGACGAACGCCTCGCTGACCCCGATCATGCTGATCGCCAGGATCATGTTGTTGCAGATCTTGGTCGCCTGACCTGCTCCGGACGCTCCGCAATGGACCGCACGTTTGCCCATCACGCTCAGGATGGGTTCGACGTTCTGGAAGTCCGCTGCCTCACCACCGACCATGAATGTCAGCGTTCCGGCCGTCGCGCCGACGACACCACCGGAAACCGGGGCGTCCAAGGCGCGATGACCGGCTTTCACCGCCAAGTCACGTGCCAAACGCGACTCACCGACCTCGATCGTGGAGGTGTCCACGAACAGCGTTCCCGGAGAGGCCGCCTCGAGCAGTCCACCATTTCGGTACAGGTCGAGGACGTGTTCACCACTGGGCAGCATGGTGATCACGACTTCCGCGCCCGTGCACACATCCGAGGC
Source organism: Saccharopolyspora karakumensis (assembly GCF_004349225.1). Lineage (NCBI taxonomy): Bacteria > Bacillati > Actinomycetota > Actinomycetes > Pseudonocardiales > Pseudonocardiaceae > Saccharopolyspora > Saccharopolyspora karakumensis. The sequence continues at coordinate 5,716 of NZ_SMLA01000089.1, read as the reverse complement.
GGCTTCCACGATCTCCACGCCTTGCTCGGCGGCCGCGACGCAAGCCGATGCGGAAAGGTCGAAACCACGCACGTGGTGCCCGGCTCGGCTGAGGTTGGCCGCCATGGGGCCACCCATGTTGCCGAGGCCGATGATTCCGATGTCAGTCATCGCACTCCTCCATCGTTGCCAGGCCGAGCTCGTCGTCGCCCGCCGCGTAGAACTTCTCCACCACGTCCGCACTGACCTCGTCCAGCAGGCCCGGGCTCCACTGCGGGTTTCTGTCCTTGTCCACGACCTGAGCGCGGATCCCCTCGACCAGGTCCGGGGACGACAGCAAGGCGCACGACGTGCGGTATTCCTGCTCGAGACAGTCCTCGAGCGTGTCGAGTCCGCGCGCGGTGCGCAGCGCGCGCAAGGACACCTTCAGAGCGGTGGGCGACTTCGCGGAGATGGCCCCTGCCGCTCGTTCTGCCGCTTGGACCCCGCTGGATCGGAGGCGTCGCACGATCTCGGCGACATCGTCGGTGGCATAGCACTCGTTGATCCACTCCATGTCGGAGTCGAACGTCGATGGCGGGACCGGCTCGGAATGCCGCTGTACCGCAGCGTCGACAGCGTCCGATCCGGCGTTCGCGAGATCCTCGGCCAGCGACGCGAGAGAGTCGCTGGGCACGAAGTGATCCGCAAACCCGCACTTGATCGCCTCCGCCGGCCCCAGTTGTGCCGCGGTGAGGGCCGCGTGCGTGCCGAGTTCACCGGGTGCGCGGCTGAGCAGGTAGGTCCCGCCCACGTCCGGTACGAACCCAATACCCACCTCGGGCATCGCGATCTTGGTGCGTTCGGTGACGACGCGGACGGAGCCGTGCGCCGACACGCCCACTCCGCCGCCCATGACGATTCCGTCCATGATGGCGACGTACGGCTTGGGGTAACGCTTGATCCGCGCGTTCAACCGGTACTCGTCACGCCAGAACTTCTTCGGAGCCGGGTCGCCGACCAGGGCGGCGTCGTAGATGGCGCGGATGTCGCCACCCGCGCATAGTCCGCGGTCTCCCTCACCGTCGATCAGTACGCACGCGATCTCCGGGTCGTGTTCCCATTCGGAGAGGGCGTCGTCGAGCAACTGGACCATCTCGGCGGTGAGGGCGTTGAGGGCGCGCGGCCGGTTCAGCGTGAGCCGTCCCATTCGCCCACTGACGTCGACGAGAACTTCGGCAGCGGTCATCGGGCGGCTCCTAGCAGGTCACGGGACACGATGACGCGCATGATCTCGTTGGTCCCTTCCAGGATTTGGTGCACGCGCAGGTCACGGACGATCTTCTCGATGCCGTACTCGGACAAGTAGCCGTAGCCGCCGTGCAGCTGCAGCGCCTCGTTGGCCACGGCGAACCCGGTATCGCTGGCCACGCGCTTGGCCATCGCGCACAACCGCGTCGCCGATGGGTCCTTGGCGTCCGCCGCCGCGGCCGCGCGCCAGAGCATCGACCGCGCCGCTTCCAGATCGGTAGCCATGTCGGCAACGCGGAATTGCAGAGCTTGGAAGTCCCGCAGCACCTGTCCGAAGGCCTCGCGTTCGGACAGGTGGCGCACCGTGGCGTCCAACGCCGCCTGAGCGCCACCCAGCGAGCAGGCTCCGATGTTGAGTCGTCCACCGTCGAGGCCGGACATGGCGAGGCGGAACCCTTGTCCCTCGGCACCGATCAGATTCTCAACGGGAACCCGAGCGTCTTCGAACCGGACTTGGCGGGTGGGTTGGGCGTTCCAGCCCATCTTGTGCTCGTTCGGACCGAACGACAGCCCCTCGGTGTCCCACTCGACCACCAACGCGGAGATGCCTCGATGCCCGTCATCTCCGGTGCGGACGAAAACGACGTAGACGTCCGAGGCTCCGGCACCGGAGATGAACTGCTTGACGCCGTTGACCACGTAGTGGTCGCCTTCCCGGACTGCGCGGGTTGTCAGCGATGCGGCATCCGATCCCGCTCCGGGTTCGGTCAGGCAATAGCTGCCCAGCGCCTCCATCGAGCACAACCGCGGCAACCACCGTGCGCGCTGCTCGTCATTGCCGAAGCGGTCGATCACCGAGGCGACCATGTTGTGGATCGACAGGTACGCAGCCACCGCCGGGCATCCGGTCGCCAGCGCCTCGAAGATCACCGCAGCGTCCAGCCGGCCCAACCCTGAGCCGCCGTACTCCTCGCTGACGTAGATGCCTCCCATGCCCAGCTCTGCTGCCTTGCGCAGTTCACTGACCGGGAAGTGCTTGCTCTGGTCCCACTCCACGGCGTTGGGCGCCAGCAGATCGGCGGCGAACTCACGACAGGTCTCGGCCAGCGCCTGTTGGTCCTCGTTCAGGCAGAAGACACCGCCACTGTCGGCGCGTGCATCCATGTGTTCTTTCCTCCAGCACGAGTCGGACGCGGACGTCAGAATGGTTGGACGTCCGATTGAACGGTTACCGACTATTGCCGGAGATGTTCCCGAGTGGATCGAGCCGGCTCAAGAGGCAAGAGCACAGGGCGGGTGTGCAGAAACGCACGACTCCAAGGGTTCAGGGCAAAAGCTCGGCTCTGCGCTCCTCCACTTCGTCCTTCAGCGAGCGACTGATCACTTGAACCACTTGCCTGGACACGCTCTCCCGGCGCGCCGCCAGGTAGAACGACAAGCGCATGTCCACACCGAAGCTGCCCAACCGGGTGAGCTCCGGACAACGACGCGCCACGAAGTCCGGAAGCACGCCGATCCCGCCACCAGCCCTCGTCGCTTCCAAGTGCGCGAAGATGTTGGTGGAGCTGAACTGCGCGGTAACCCCGGGCAGGTGGCGCTCCAAGTCGAGGTCACCGACCCGAAGCATCGAACCGGTGTAAAAGATCAGCACGTGGTTGCGCAGGTTTTCGATCGTCTCCGGCACCCCGTGTTCGGCCAGGTACCCGGCGGCCGCGTACAGCGACAGCGAGTAGTCGGTCAGCTTCTCAGTCACCAAGCGACTTCCCGCCGGGGAACCGACCGCAACCGCGAGGTCGAAACCCGACTGGTGCAGAGCCAGCTCACGAGTCGCGGTGATCAGCTCAACGTTGAGCTGCGGATTCGCCCGTTGGATGCGAGTGAGCGCCGGCGCGACGAACAGCGCGCCGAAGCCATCAGGCGCCGTCACTCGGACCGTCCCCCGCAGAGAAGCCGAACTGCTACCAGTTGCGGCGTTGGCGACGTTCTCGATGGCCTCCTCGATCGGACTCGCATTCTCAGCGACTGAGCGCCCGATATCGGTCAGCTCCCAGCCATCGGCGCCACGCTCAACAAGCCTCACCCCTATTGCCTTCTCCAGAGCGGAGATACGCCGCGCAACAGTGGTGTGGTCCACTCCCAACGCCGATGCAGCGGCCACCAAGCGCCCGGTCCGGGCCAGCGCTAGCAAATGCCGGAGGTCGTCGGCTCGAAGCCTCGAGGTGTCAATATTCCTGTTGCTCATGCTGTGCCGCGATTCGATCTCGGTGGATGCGTTGTGGAAGGACGCGTGGTCCAACTCGGACGCCTCCCATTCTGTGCATTCTTGCACATTGAGTCTGCGTATCTACTGCTTGAACGCACATGCGCATCTAAGCGAGGCTCTCAAGACAGCGCGGGGACGCTGCGCTACCCCTCCTCCGAACCCGGAAGACACGATGGACCTCGACCTCAGCAATTACCTGGACGAGCCGACCCGCGAGCAGTGGCAAGAGCAGGTCCACAAGGTGCTGAAACGATCCGGTTCGGTCGGTGAGGAACCACCTGCCGGTCCGGTCGAGGACGTGCTGGACTCCACGACCCACGACGGGATCCGGGTGCGCCCGCTCTACACCTCCGCGCCCGTCGAGCCGGGGCTGCCGGGCCTGGCGCCGTTCGTGCGCGGCAGCCGGCCGCAGGGCGGCGTGGCCGAGGGCTGGGACGTGCGGCAGCGCCACGAGCACCCCGACGCCGCAGAGACCAACCGCGAGGTCCTGGCCGACCTCTACAACGGCGTCTCCTCGCTGTGGCTGCGCCTGGGCGCGGCCGGGATCGCGATCGACGACCTGCCTGATGCGCTGGGCGGCGTGCACCTGGACATGATCGGCGTGAGCCTGGACGCGGGCGCGGACTTCGCCGCCGCCGCGCAGGCCTACCTCGACCTCGCCGCCGAGCAGGGCGTGCCCACCGGGCAGCTGCGCGGCAACCTCGGCGCGGACCCCCTCGCGGTGCTGGCCCGCACCGGCCAGGCCGGTGACCGCGACGCCGCCGTGGAGCTCGCCCGGCGCTGCGCCGCCGAGTTCCCGCAGCTGGGAGCCCTGACCGTCGATGCGCTGCCGTTCCACGACGCCGGTGGCTCCGACGCCCAGGAACTGGGCTGCTCGCTGGCCGCCGCGGTGACCTACCTGCGGTGGCTCACCGAGGCGGGCATGGACGTCGACGCCGCCGCCGGTCAGCTGGAGTTCCGCTACGCCGCCACCGCCGATCAGTTCCTGACCATCGCCAAGCTGCGCGCCGCCCGCCGCCTGTGGGAGCAGGTCACCCGCTCCTGCGGCGTCAGCGAGCAGGCGCGGGCGCAGGTGCAGCACGCGGTGACCTCGCAGGCGATGCTCACCCGCCGCGACCCGTGGGTGAACATGCTGCGCGCCACCATCGCCACCTTCGCCGCCGGAGTCGGCGGCGCCCAATCGGTCACCACGCTGCCCTTCGACGCCGCCATCGGCCTGCCGGACGACTTCGCTCGCCGCATCGCCCGCAACACCCAGGCGCTGCTGCTGGAGGAATCCCACCTCGCCCAGGTCATCGACCCCGCAGGCGGCTCCTGGTACGTCGAAACCCTCACCGACGAACTCGCCCGCACCGCCTGGGCCTGGTTCCAGCGCATCGAAGCCACCGGCGGACTCCCCCAAGCCCTCGAGACCGAGCTCATCCAGGATCAGCTAGCCGAAACATGGGAACAACGCCGCGAAGCCATCGCACACCGCCGCGACCCCATCACCGGCGTCAGCGAATTCCCCCACCTCGACGAAACACCTCTCCAACGCACCCCCGCGCCACCACAACCCAGCGGCGGTCTCCCGGTGCACCGCTACGCCGAAGACTTCGAACTGCTCCGAGATGCCGCCGACGCCCGGCTGGCCGAGACCGGCGAACGACCAGCGGTCTTCCTCGCCACCCTCGGCCCCTTGGCCAAGCACAACGCGCGGGCCTCCTTCGCCCGCAACCTGTTCGCCGCCGGTGGACTCGCCACCCCGGATGCAGGACCCACGGAGTCCCCGAAGGAGGTGGTCAAGGCATACGCCGAGCGTCCGAACCCTGTGGTGTGCCTGTGCTCCAGTGACGACGTCTACGCAGCGTGGGCCACGGACGTGATCCGTTCGCTCCGCGAGGCCGGGGCGAAAACCATCCTCCTAGCCGGACGGCCAACCGATGACCGCGGCGTGGACGGGTACGTGCACACCGGCTGCAACGTCATCGAAATCCTCCGCGACGCTCATCGATCACTGGGAATCGAGTCATGATGATCCCGAACTTCGCCGACATCCCCCTCACTGATCCCGAACCTTCCACGCCGGAACGCTGGCAGCAAGAAATCCGTTCGGCCGTCGGAAAGTGCTCTGATGAGTTGGCGTGGGAGGCGCCGGAGGGCATCGACGTCCAGCCGCTCTACACCGAATCCGATGTGGACGGTCTGGACTTCCTGTCGACCTACCCGGGGCTGGCGCCGTTCCTGCGCGGGCCGTACCCGACG